>JAHEDL010000151.1 GCA_024641255.1 Pseudorhodobacter sp. | reverse complement strand
GTCAGGGATTGCAGCGTTTCCAGCGGCATCGCGGCAAGCTTTTCGCGCAGCACAAAATGGCCCGCTTCGATGTCGATCACCGCAAGGCTGGTATAAACCCGCGTGACGCAGGCAACCCCAGTTAGCGGCAGGGTGCAGCGACCCAGCAATTTGGGCTTGCCGTCTTTGGTGACGTGTTCGGTGATCACTGCGACGCGCTTTGCACCATGCACCAGATCCATCGCGCCACCGACGGCGGGCACGCCTTTGGGACCAGTGCTCCAGTTTGCCAGATCGCCATTTTCGGCAACCTGATAGGCGCCCAAGATTGCCACATCCAGATGGCCGCCGCGCACCATCGCAAAGCTGTCGGCGTGGTGAAAGAAGGCGGCACCCGGTTTCAGGGTGACGGCCTTTTTGCCAGCGTTGATCAGATCCCAGTCTTCTGCGCCGGGGGGCGGGGCTTCGCCAAAGTTCAGGATGCCGTTTTCGGTGTGAAAGATCGCCTCGCGGCCCGGCGGTTGGAATTTGGCGACCATTTCGGGAAAGCCGATGCCAAGGTTCACATAGGCGCCGTCGGCAATATCTTGCGCGGCGCGCCAGGCGATTTGCGCGTTTGAAAGTTTATCGCTCATGCGTAGACGGCTCCGGCGCGGTTAAGGGTTTCTTCCTGCTGTGGGTTCGCCACGGCGACCACGCCTTGCACGAAGATGCCGGGGGTGATGACGTGTTCGGGGTCGATGCCGCCGGGGGCGACGATCTGGCGGACTTGGGCGATGGAGACGGTGGCGGCGGTGCACATCAGCGGGTTGAAATTGCGCGCGGCGGCGCGATAGGTCAGGTTGCCGTGGGTGTCGCCGATATCGGCCTTTACCAAGGCAAAGTCGGCTTTCAGCCAGCGTTCCTGCACGTAGGATCTGCCGTCGAAGTCTTCGATCTTCTTGCCGTTGGCAAGATCGGTGCCAAAGCTGGTGGGGGTGTAGAAGGCCGGAATGCCCGCGCCGCCCGCACGGATACGTTCCGCCAGCGTGCCTTGCGGCACCAGTTCCAGGTCGATCTTGCCCGCCAGATACAGTTCGGTGAACACCACCGGATCGGCAGAGCGGGGGAAAGAGCAGATCAGCTTTTTCACCATGCCAGCTTCGATCAGCGCCGCCAGCCCGATGTGGCCGTTGCCCGCGTTGTTGTTGATGACTGTCAGTTGTGCCGGATGGCCGGTGGCCTTGAAGCGATCAATCAAGGCGTGGATCAGTTCTATCGGCGCGCCAGAGCCGCCGAACCCGCCGATCATCACCACCGCGCCATCACCAATTCCGGCGACCGCGGTGGCCAGATTGGGAATCGTTTTGTCCATTCCGCATCTCCTATGGCTGTGCAGTTCACATAGGCGGGGGCGGGGTTTGCGTCTATGCGGTTTGTGCGGTATACAACCGTTGTTGACATATCGCACAGATGGGCCATGACAATCACCGAGCGCGACATTATGGGCGGCCTTGCCAAGGGGCTTGCGGTTATTGAGACGTTTACCGCCGACCGGCCGCGGCAATCGATTGCCGAGGCGGCGGCGGCGGCGGGGATGGACCGGGCGACGACGCGGCGCTGTCTGCTGACTTTGGCGCATCAAGGTTACGCCGATTATGACGGCAAGTTCTTTACGCTGACGCCGCGGGTGTTGCGGCTGGGCACGGCTTGTCTGGCGACGATGCCGCTGCCGCAGATGGTGCAGCCTTGGCTTGATGCGCTGTCAGAGGAGTTGGGCGAAAGTTCGTCGGTGTCGATCCTGGATGGGGCCGAGATTGTGTATGTGGCGCGGGCGGCGCAGCGGAAGGTGATGTCGATTGCGCTGATGCCGGGGTCGCGGTTGCCAGCCTATTGCACGTCGATGGGGCGGGTGATGTTGGCGGCGCTGCCCGAAGTGCAGGCGCGTGACATTCTGGCGGCGGAATTGCCCGCGCGCACCAGCCACACGCTGACCGATGCGGGCGCGATCTTGCAGGAATTGGCGCGGGTGCGGGCGCAAGGGTATGCGGTGATTGACCAAGAGGTCGAGCTTGGGCTGCGGTCGATTGCGGTGCCGGTGCTGAATGCGCGGGGTAAGGTGGTGGCAGCGTTGAATTTTGGTCTGCCTGCGCGCGGCGAGCCGTTGCAAAGCGTGGTGGACCACTATCTGCCTGCGATGTTGCGGGGGCAGACCGAATTGCGCCGGGTGTTGCGCTAGTTAAGGCTGGTTTTCGCCGCCGATGCTTTGCGGTGCAACCGACACCGCCTTGAGCACCAGATGCACGGCAACGCCGGGGGCCAGCCGCAGATTTTCGACAGAGCGCCGGGTGACGCGGGCCAAGACCAGATCGCCGCCCGCATCAAGCTGCACCATGGCGCCTGCGCCATCGCCCAAGCGCAGGTCTTTCACCGTGGCGGGCAGGATGTTCAGCGCGGAAATCGCATCGGGGCGGTGTAGCGCCAGCATCACATCTTGCGCAAGGATGCGCAGCCGTAGCCGCGCGCCGGGCGGCAGATCGACCCGTGGCAACCACAGCGGACCCGCCGCACAGTCTAGCCGTGTCAGGCCGTCGGCTTCGTGGGCGATGACTTTGGCGGTCAGAATTGCGCCCGCTTCGCGCACACCAAACTCCGGCGCGATATTGGGGTCTGACAGCAGATCGGCGGCGGGGCCTGCGGCAGTGACGCGGCCCGCGTCGATCAGCACGAGGGTGGTGGCAAGACGCGCCACCTCGGCGGCAGAGTGGCTGACATAGAGCATCGGCAGTCGCAGGTCGTCGCGCAGACGTTCAAGATAGGGCAGGATTTCGGCCTTGCGCGGTTCATCCAGCGCCGCAAGCGGTTCGTCCAACAGCAAAAGCCGGGGCTGCGACAGGATCGCCCGCCCCAGCGCGACGCGCTGCTTTTCGCCGCCCGAAAGCCCGATGGGTCGCCGCGCCAAAAGCGGGGCAAGCCCCAGCAGATCAACGATCTGGTCAAAATCGGCCCTGTTGCCACGCGGGGCGAAGAACCGACCGTAGCGCAGGTTTTGCTGTACGGTCAGATGCGGGAAAAGCCGAGCCTCTTGAAACACATAGCCAATGCGGCGGCGATGCGGCGGCACAAAGATGTTTGCGGCGGTATCGACCAAAACATCGCCCTCAAGGGTGATGCGGGCATGGTCGGGGCGCAGCAATCCGGCAACGGCATTGACCAGCGTGGTTTTGCCAGAGCCAGAGCGGCCAAAAAGCGCGGTAACGCCGTTGGGGGCATCAAACTGCGCCTTCAGCGACAGGCCGGGAAAGGCATGGGTTATGGTGACGGACAGCATCAGGCGCGGCCACCGATCTTGCGTGCCACGACGCGGCCCAGCCATTCGCAGAGCACCAAGGCGACCATGGCAATGGTGAAGGACACCATGACCAAGCGCAGCGCCTGCGCGTCGCCATCCGGCACCTGTAGCGTGGCATAGATGGCCGAGGGCAGGGTTTGGGTTTGCCCCGGAATGTTTGACACGAAGGTGATGGTGGCGCCGAATTCGCCCATTGCCTTGGCAAAGGCAAGGATGGCGCCGACGACGATGCCGGGCAAGATAAGCGGCAAGGTGACTGTCAGAAACACCCAAGGTTTTGAGGCACCCAAGGTCGACGCGGCTTGTTCCAGTTTCGGGTCGACGGCTTCGCTGGCCAGCCGGATTGCGCGCACCATCAGCGGAAACGCCATGACGCCTGCGGCCAAGGCGGCACCTGTCCAGCGAAAGGCAAAGACCACGCCAATCATATCAAGATATTGGCCGATAGCGCCTTTGCGGCCAAAGGTCAGCAACAGCAGATAGCCGGTGACAACGGGCGGCAAGATCAGCGGCAAATGCACCAGACCATTCAGCAGTTGGCGGCCCGGAAACTGCCACCGCGCCAAGGCATGCGCAACAAGCACCCCCAGCGGCAGGCTGACCGCCACGGCCCAGAGCGAAACGCGCAGCGACAGCGCCACCGCTTGCCATTGATCTGGGGTAAGCCAAGCCGTCATCTATCCTCGCATCTTCGGTGCGGGCAGGTTAGCCGCATGTGGCGCCACAGGAAAGGTGGCAGTGCTGGTTGCGGCGGGCGTTAAAATCCGGGGGGGCTGATGGCCCAGATGATGATTGCAGGGTCGGGGCCGGGATTTCGATAGCGGTGCGGTTCGTGCGAGGAATAGGTGCAACTGTCGCCCGGACCCAGCAGGAAATGCCGCTCGCCAACCCAGAATTCGACGCGGCCTTCCAACACAAAGCCAACCTCTTCGCCGGCGTGGCTATAGCTTTGGGCGCTTTCGCTGCCGGCGGGCATGCGGGTGTGGATCATTTCGACCTGCATGCTGAATTTGGGCGTCAGCAATTCGTCGACGATGCCGCCTTCGTAATGCAGGCTAAGGCGGTTTTCGCGGCGGATGACGTAGCCCTTTTCATCCTCTGGCACGGCGGCGTCACCGGCAAAGAACCATTGCACCGTGACCTGAAGCGCGCGGGCAATCGCCACAAGGGCGGCGATAGAGGGCGAGGCAAGATTGCGTTCCAGCTGGCTGATATAGCCGGTGGACAGATTGGCGGCGGTGGCCAGTTCGGCCATGGTCATCCGGCGGCGTTTGCGCAGGCCGCGCATCCGTTCGCCCAGAAATCCGCCATCGTCTAAAGAACTCATGCGGTGATTGTGCCTTTCTTATAATTTCTTGGCAAGAATATTTGCCAAAGTAAAAAATCTGTTCCAAATTTTACTGGCCGCGCCTATCAATTCATAAGGCATTGCTTGGGGGAGCCATGACGACTTTTCCGCATCTGTTTGCACCGCTGACCATTCGCGGCGTTACGTTGAAAAACCGGATCATGTCGACGGGGCATGACACGACGTTGCCCAGTGATGGCACGGTGAATGCGGCGTTGATCGCCTATCACACTGCTCGTGCCAAAGGCGGGGCGGGGTTGATTGTGACTCAGGTGGCGGGGGTGCATGAAACCGCGCGCTATACCTCGCATCTGCTGATGGCGACGACGGATGACTGCATTCCGGGCTATACCGCGCTGGCGCAGGCGATTCATGCTGAGGGCTGTGCGGTGTTTTCACAACTGTTCCACCCCGGCCGCGAGATTATGGAAAGCGCCGATGGCTTGCTGGCGGTGGCCTATGCGCCGTCGGTGTCGCCCAACGAACGCTTTCATGTGATGCCGCGGGCGTTGGACATTGCGATGATTGACGAAATTATTGCGGGTTATGCGGCGGCGGCGCGGCGGATGTGGCAGGCGGGGTTGGATGGCGTTGAGGTGGTGGCCAGCCACGGCTATTTGCCGGCGCAGTTTTTGAACCCGCGGATCAACCGGCGTGACGATGCCTATGGTGGCAGTGATGAAAACCGCTTGCGGTTTTTGGCCGAGGTGGCCGATGCCATTCGCGCCGCCACGGACGACCGCTTTGTGATCGGGCTGCGGCTAAGCGCGGGCGAGCGTGATGATGAAGGCCTGACGATAGACGAGGCGCTGGCGGCGAGCCATGCGCTGCAAGATCGGCTTGATTATGTCAACCTGACCACGGGCACCTCTGCCACGGTGGGCGGGGCGGTGCATATTGCGCCGCCGATGGCGTTTGCGCCGGGCTATGTGGCACCTGATGCGGCGAGTTTCCGCAAGCTTTTGAACATTCCGGT
>JAHEDL010000138.1 GCA_024641255.1 Pseudorhodobacter sp. | reverse complement strand
TCGACAAAAACGCGCCCTTGTCGCCATAGGTGCTGTCGGTGTGGTCGATACTTGCCACCAAAAATCCGCGCGACGCCAGCGTTTCGCCAAAATGCCCCAGCAGCATCCGGTTGCCCGGATAACCATGCGACAAGATCACCAACGGAAAATCCCCCGCCTGCGCCGCCGCATCGCGCCGCGCGCGCCCGTGCAAGCGCAGCGGCGTAACGCCATCTCTTAACAGCGTGTCATAAACCGCAGGCTTGGTTAATTGGCTGTCACAATCCCCGGCAGAATTGGTTAACCCACTGTCACAAACCGCCGGATACCAAAGTTCAACCGTCAGAACCCTGTCGCGCAGCGGAAGCGCCGGATCGGTAACATCCAGTTGTGCCGGATGGGTCAGCCGAAGCGTGCGCACGCCCACCGTGGCCGTGCCATAGCCCGCCAAGGCCGGTGCCTGCGGCCAGACCCCGTCGATCCGGTTAAAGCTTGATGTCATAGGTGACCCATTTGGTTTTGTCTGCCACCCGATCATAAAGCCCGCGCGCCCGATAATTATCCTCGGCGGTGATCCAGCGAATAACCGTCCAGCCCCGGCTGCGGCCTTCGGCCTCCAGCGCCTTCAACAGCGCTTCGGCGGCACCTGACCCACGTAGATCAGGGTCCACGAACAGATCGTCAAGAAAGCCGCCCACGCTGGCCGAAAGTGGCCGCGCGAAGGGGCGAAAATGTGCCAACCCCACCACTGCGCCATCACTCTCGGCCACCAGCGCCTCGCTGCCATGCGCCGGATCGTGCAGCCAACCCCACACGGTTTCGCGCATCTCGGGCGTCTGGGTTACTTTGTAAAACGCCGCATAACCGGCATAAAGCCGCTCCCAAGCGGCTCGATCCGCCGCCCGCAAACCCCGAATTTTGACCATGCTGCTGTCTCCCTTTTGGCAAAGGTAACGCGGCGGAGCGGCAAGTTTCAACTGCTCAAATCCCGTCCGCAGTTCCCGCTTGCCTTGTGGCGCGGCGCGGTCAACACTGCCAAAAATGCTGGGCGGAGCCTTCGTAACCCTATGAAACTGCTTAGTTACAACATCCAATACGGCTTTGGCAGCGATGGTGTCTACGATATGACCCGCGCCGCGCGCGTGATCGACGGTGCCGACATCATCGCCCTGCAAGAGGTCGAACGTCATTGGTCGCGCAGTGGCCATGATGACCAGCCGGCATTGCTGGAAGCGCTGCTGCCGCACTATTACACCGCCTACGGCCCGGCGTTCGACATGGATGCCTCGATCCATGACGGTGGCCGCGTGATCAACCGCCGCCGTCAGTTCGGCACCATGATCCTGTCGCGCTGGCCAATCCTTTGGACCCGCCTGCACCTGCTGCCGATGCGTCGGATGTTGGCCCCGCTGAACACCCAAAATCCGGCACTCGAGGCGTTGATCGTCACCCCCTTGGGGCCGCTGCGGGTGTTCTCGATCCACCTTGCGCATGTCGGCGTCGAAGAACGCTTGGAACAGATTGACCACCTGCTTGCCCTGCACGCCCGCACCGCCCTGCAAGGCCCACCATGGAGCGGGGTCGACGATGAACCCGCCCGCAACTGGACCGAAAACCAGCCAGAGCCCCCCTGTCCGCAATCCGCAATCTGGATGGGCGATTTCAATTCAGAACCCGGCAGCGCCGAACACGCGCGCATCACCGGCACCACCCCCTACCACCCCGGCGCGCGCTATGCCCAAGGCTTCAGCGATGCGGTGGCGCATTTGGGCCAAAACCTTCACACCCACGAGAAAATCATCGCCGGTCAGCGCCGCTTGCGGCAGTTGGATCATTGCTTTGTCACCAATGATCTGACCCCGCGGCTGCGCCGCGCTTGGGTCGATAATACCGAAACAGCCTCGGATCATCACCCGCTTTGGGTTGAAATCTCGGCAGCCTCCGGCGGGGATATTTAGGCCAAGATGAAGGGTCTTGGCATTGCTCTTTTGAAATACTCCCCCCGGAGGGGCCAACATCGGCACCCGCGCGGCCTTCACGTTTCAGGCGCCATTCCTCGTCAGAACCTTGTCGAACACGGTCAGGAAATGGTCGACATTGGCCATGCTGAACACCAGCGGCGGGCGGATCTTCAGCACATTGGCGCGCGGTCCTGTGGCCGAAATCAGCACCCGCGCCTCACGCATCTCATTCACAAGCCGCGCGGTCAGGTGCGCGTCGGCGGCGCCGTTGGTCACAATATCCTGCCCCAAAAACAGCCCCGCCGCGCGCAGCGGGCCAAGGCTTTGGTGCCGCGATGCCAGATCGCGCAAACCGGCGGCAAAAGCCCCACCAACCACGCGGGCGTTTTCTTGCAGGCCTTCGTTTTCCAGCACATCAAGCACCGCCATCGCGGTGGCCGCGGCCACGGCATTGCCGCCGAACGTATTGAAATACCGCGCCTTTGCGCCAAAGGCTGCAATCACCTCGGGGCGCAGCACCAGTCCTGCCACCGGATAGCCGTTGCCCATCGGTTTGCCCAGTGACACCATGTCGGGCAGCAGAGCGTGGCGTTGAAAGCCCCACATCGCATCGCCGGTGCGGCCAAATCCGGGCTGCACTTCGTCTGCGATGAACAGCCCGCCCGCTGCGCGGATCGCGTCCACGGCGGGTTGCAAGAAGCCTTTAGGGCCTTCAAATACCCCGTCCGACGAAAAGATGGTGTCGACAATCAGCGCCGCCGGCTTGATGCCGTGGCGCAACAGGTCGTCAATCGCCGCTTGCACCTCGGCGGCAAAGGCTGCGCCCAGATCGCCGGTCATCAAGGCCGGGTCCGGTGCGGCCACGGTGCGCACATGCTCGCCCAGTGGCACGCCTTCGCCAAGGCTGGGCGACATGCCTGCGATGGCATAGGTCACGCCATGATAGGCGTTTTCGGTCACGATGAAGCCGGTGCCGCCGGTATGGGCGCGGGCGATGCGAAACGCCAGATCATTGGCCTCTGACCCGGTGCAGGTGAACATCACATGGCTGAGTTCGGGCGGAAAATACGCAAGCAACCGTTCGGCATAATCCAGCACCGTGTCGTGCAAATAGCGGGTGTGGCTGGCAAAGGTTGCGGCCTGCTGCGCGGTCGCCGCCACCACATGCGGGTGGCAATGCCCAACCGAGGCGACGTTGTTATAAGTGTCAAGATAGGCGTTGCCGTCTTTGTCATATAGCCAAACGCCGTCGCCGCGCACCAGATGCACCGGGGTTTCATAAAACAGCCGATACGCCGGCCCCATCGCCTTGGCGCGCCGCGCCACCAGCGCCTGATCTTCGGCCGAAAGGTTGCCTTTGCCGGGGACAAAGGCGTTCACCATGGTTCCGTCGTTTTTCATAAATGCTCCATGGCAGTGGCCAGTTCGGTCGGGGTCAAAGACGAAAGCGCCACCAGCCCATCGCGGGAGGCTGGAAAGTTGCGCAAGATATAGGCGGCATTGTCCGGGTAGCGTGCCGCGCGGGTCGAGGTGATCGCAAGCGTGGTCAGCATCCGCGCCGCCACCAGCCCCGGAAACACCTGCGCCTCGGTCGCGGTCAGCGGCAGTTCGCCGTGATAGGCCCGCGCAAAGTTAACCAAGCTGTCCAAGGGCCTTGCCGGGTCGATCTGATATGATGCTGCAATCGCCGCATCGCAAATCAGTGGGGTAAACACCATGTCGCCGAAATCCAGCACGCCCGAAATCTCATCCGGCTGCCCCGGTGCGGTCAGCACGTTGTGCGGGTTCAGATCACTGTGCACCACCTGCCAGCGCAGATCGCCCAAGCGCGGTGCGATCGTGGCGTCAAACTGGTCCAACACCTGCTCGGCCAGCGCCCGCAGCGCCGGGTCGGCAATCGCAGGCAACAGCGGCCGCAGGGACGAGGCCTGTTTGATATCCCATTGCAGCACATGGTTTGCCGCCGGATGGCTAAATCCGGCAAGGCCCTTGGTGAGCCGAGCTGCCATGCGCGCCATCGACCGCGCTTGCGCCGGGCTGCGCGGCGTCAGGTGCTGCGGCACCCCTTCCAGATAGGTCAGCAGGCGCAACACCCCATCAGGGGTCGCCACTTCGGTGGCACCGTCCAGCGTGCGCATGACGCGCGGCACCGGCAGATCACGGCCTTCCAGGTGCAGCAACGCCTTGGTCTGAAAATCGGTCACCTCTGCCGCTTCGGCAGGGTTGGCCAGTTTCAACACATAGCCCTGCGTCGGGGTGATAAGATGCAGGTTGACATCACGCTCTGATGTCAGCCGCTTCAGTCTGCCGCTGATGCCAAAGTGCCGCAAGGCAAGCTCTGCTGCCGCGGCGTCTGACAACGGCGGCGGTGCGGCGGTAAGCAAAGGTCCAAGGGCGGTCATTCCAGCGCAGATACCTTGTAAGTGGCTTGGTCCAGCCAGGCGGGGTTGATGGTGACGCCCCAGCCGGGCGCGTCCGGCACTGTCACATGGCCGTTGTCGATGCGGTAGGGGTCATCCAGAAACAGCCCGTCCTGCCAAGGGTAGTAATCTGGGCCTTCAATGGAAAACTCCAGATATTTTCCGGCATTCGGCAGCGCTTTCAGCAGATGCATCGTGCACATCGTCACCAAGGACAGGTTGGCGGCATGCGGCGTTACCGGCAGCCCGGCGCGTTCGGCCATCCGGCACACCTCTAGGGTGCGGTGAATGCCACCCAGATACATCACGTCGGGTTGCGCGATATCAACCGCCTTGCGGTCGAACATCAACTGCCAGCTGGAATATTCGCAATCTTGTTCGCCTCCGGCCACGTCAATCGACAGGGCGGCGCGGACTTCGGCGGTTTGCTCGGGGTGCCAATACGGGCAAGGTTCTTCGAAATGGCCAATGCCATTGTCTTCCAGCAGGCGGCCCACCGCAATCGCGCGGGCGGGCGAATAGCAGGAATTGCCATCAACCAACTTGTCGATTCCATCGCCCAACGCCTTGGCCACCACCGGGATCACCGCCTCGGTTCGCCCCGGCCATTCGTCTTGGTCGCGGCCACATTCGGCGCCCACCCGCCATTTGAAGGCGGTAAAACCCTTTTCGTCGCGTAGCCGCAAAAAGCGTTCGGCCTCTGCTTCGGGGGTGATGTCGCGCTTCATCGAACTGGCATAGGCGCGCAGCTTGCCCGGCGCACCGCCCAACAACGCCACCACCGGCTTGCCTTCCAGCTTGCCGCGCAGATCCCACAACGCGGTATCAAGCCCGGTCATCGCCCGGCGCAGATAGCTGCCGGGGTATTTATGTTCACGCTCGCCAATCAGCTGCAGCGTATCGGCAAAATCCAAGGCATCGCGGCCAAGCGCGTGGCGGGCGATCTGGCGGTGAAAAACCTCACAGGTGATGTCGGCGTTATAGGTCGAAACCTGCCCCCAGCCTTGCGCGCCGCTGTCGGTCGTGGCGCGGACAAACCCGACAAATTCGGTGCTAAAGGTTTCAAGTTTGACGATTTTCATGCCAGCTCTCCGGGTTGTCAAAGCCTAGACTTTGTGACCGCGCCCGCACTATCCCATCCGCGACATGGTGCCGGCGGTTTTCAAATAGCGCCGCTGCGCGGCACGGCTTTTGCCTCGCCGTCCGGCTGCGCCGGCGCGGGCTCAGGCGATTTGAGTATTTCAGAAAAGAGCAATTGTCTGTGGATTTGCTCTTTTTGAAATACTCCCCCCCGGAGGGTCGTCGCTCGCAGCCTCCGCGCCGTTGGCGCTTGTCGCGGTTGGGCAAAGCCCTAGGTTGGCGGG
>JAHEDL010000135.1:4636-5730 GCA_024641255.1 Pseudorhodobacter sp. | reverse complement strand
CTGCGCGAGGCAGGCAAGCCCGACTCTGGCACCGAATTGATGGACGCCTAAGCCAGATCGCATGGCACTTTCGCTTGGCCGCACGCTTTACAATCTGACCGGACGGCGGGCGTCGGGGCAAAATGCCCAGCGGCCGCCGCGCCCTTTGGGCGATTTGGTATGGCTGCATGCGCCTGAAATCGGCTGTTCCCGCGGGTTGCGGCAGTTGGCCTTGCGGCTGATTGACGAATTGGGTGTGACGGTGCTGCTGACCTGCCCCGAAGAGGTGCCGCCGACGGCGGGCGTGGTGCATCAGCCGCCGCCCGACGATACCGCCGCCGACACGCGCGGGTTTTTGGCGCATTGGCAACCGCAACTGCTGTTGATGGCCGAAGGCGAAGTGCGCCCGGCCCTGCTGCTAGAGGCGCAAAATCGCCGCCTTCCGGTGGTGATGGTCGATGCGCGCGCGCCCTATCTGCTGAAGGGGCGCGACGGCTGGTTTCCGGGGCTGATGCGCAGCAGCCTGCAGTCGGTGCGGCAAGTGATGGCGGTGGACGAAGCCGCAGCGCGGGCGTTTCGCAAGGCGGGTGCGGGCGAAGTGGCGGTGGCGGGGCGGATGGAAGAACCTTCGGCCGCCTTGCCCTATCACGAACCCGAACGCGCGGCGTTGGCTGCGCTGATGGCGACGCGGCCGGTGTGGCTGGCTGCCGATGTTCCTGCGGCGGAAGAGGCGGCGGTGATTGCCGCGCATCGGTCTGCCTTGCGGTTGGCGCATCGGCTGTTGCTGATCTTGGTGCCGCAAGACCCCGACCGCGCGGCGGAACTGGCGGCGCAGATGGAAGCGGCCGAAGGCTGGACCGTGGCGCAGCGCAGTCTGGAACAGGAACCGGATTCGGAAACCGAGGTTTATATCCCGGATTCTGCGGCGGAATACGGGCTGTGGTATCGTTTGGCGCCGGTCAGCTACATGGGCGGGTCGCTGCTGGGCGAAGGCTGTGCGCGCAACCCGATGGAGCCTGCGGCGTTGGGATCTGCGATTGTCTACGGGCCGCGTCCGGGCAACTATGGCACGGTTTTTGGCCGGCTGGGTGCGGCGCAGGCGGCGCGGGCTGTTG
>JAHEDL010000135.1:0-4619 GCA_024641255.1 Pseudorhodobacter sp. | reverse complement strand
CAGTGATCTGGGCGAGGCGTTAAGCGATCTGCTGGCCCCTGACCGCGCGGCGCGGCTGGCGCAATCGGCTTGGGCACTGGCGTCGGACGGGGTCGAGGTCACGGATCGGGTCATCGATTTGACGCGGCGCGTCATTGATGGGGAAGCGTGATGCGGCCGCCGGGGTTTTGGCGCAATCCGCCCGACAGGCCGGGGCTTTGGGCGCGGCTGTTGGCGCCGCTGGGCATGATCTATGCGGCGGCGACGGCGCGACGGGTGGCGCGGGATGGCTATCGTGCGGCAGTGCCGGTGATTTGCGTCGGCAATCTGAACGTGGGCGGCACCGGTAAGACCCCGACCGCGATTGCGTTGATTGAACGGTTGGCTGCGCGCGGCGTGGCGGTGCATGTGGTCAGCCGTGGCCATGGCGGCAGTTTGACCGGGCCGCTGCGGGTTGATCCGGCGCGGCATCGGGCGGATCAGGTGGGTGATGAACCGCTGTTGCTGGCAGCGTTTGCGCCGACTTTCGTGGCGCGGGATCGTGCGGCGGGGGTAAAGCTGGCCGAGGCTGCGGGCGCGCAGGCGATCTTGCTGGATGATGGCTTTCAAAACCCGTCAGTCGTGAAAGATCTAAGCCTTGTCGTGGTGGACGCTGAAACCGGCTTTGGCAACGGGCGCTGCTTGCCAGCGGGGCCGCTGCGCGAGCCTGTTTCGGTGGGGTTGGCGCGGGCCGATCTGGTGTTGGCGATTGGTGCGGCTTCGGCGCAGGCGGGGTTTTCGGCGGGGTATCGCGGCGCGGTGCCGCTGCTGACCGGGGAATTGCTGCCGCTGCAGATGGGGATGGATTGGCAGGGCGAGCGGGTGATTGCTTTTGCCGGTATTGGTCGCCCCGAAAAGTTCTTTGCCACCCTGCGCGGCGAAGGGGCTGTGCTTTTGCGGGCCGAGGCGCTGGACGATCATCAGCCGCTTTCCGAGGCGCTGATGAAACGGTTGGAGATGGAGGCCTTTGCCAGCGGGGCGCAGCTTGTCACCACCGAAAAGGATGCGGCGCGTTTGCCCGCATCGTTCCGCAGCCGGGTTCTGACGCTGGTGGTGCGGCTTAAAATTGCCGATTGGTCGGCGCTGGACGCGGCATTTGACAGGCTGGGCCTATAGGCTGTCCGCCAGTGCGACGCTTTGGCCCCGACCAAAAATCAAGGACTTAGCTGGGGCGGTTAACCCCGCATTAAGCTTTGCCTAGAATTTCGGCCTGATGTTCCCCCAGCTTTGGCGCCGGACGATCCAGCGCCAGGTCCGCGCCCGAGAAGGTCATCGGAGAGCGCACACCGGCAATGCCGTCGGGGGCGATTTGCAGATTGCGCGCCAAAACCTGCGGGTCGGCAAACACCTCTGCCAAATCATTGATCGGGCCTGCGGGCACGCCTTGGGCTTCGCAGGCGTCCAGCAGATCGGCCTTTGACCATGTTTTGGTGGCGGCGGTGATGCGGCGGGTCAGTTCAACCCGATTGGCGATCCGGTCGGCGTTGGTCAGGTAGGCGGGGGCTTCGGCCATATCATCCAGCGCCAAAATCCCGCACAGACGACGGTATTGCGCATCGTTGCCGGTGGCCAGAATGATCCAGCCATCGGCACAATCGAACACCGCATAGGGCGCAAGGTTGGGATGGGCGTTGCCCATTTTGCCCGGCGCTTTGCCCGAAACAAGATAGTTCATCGACTGGTTCGCCATGATCGAGGTGGCGACATCCATCAGCGCCATGTCGATATGCTGGCCAAGGCCGGTGGTGTTGCGTTGCAAAAGCGCCGCCAGAATTGCGGTGGCGGCATAAACCCCGGTGAACACATCGGTCACCGCGACGCCAACCTTTTGCGGCTGACCATCGGGTTCGCCGGTCACGCTCATCAATCCGGCCATGCCTTGAATGATGAAATCATAGCCGGCGCGATGGGCGTAGGGGCCGGTCTGGCCAAAGCCGGTGATCGAACAATAGACCAGACGGGGGTTGATCTTGTGCAACGAGGCGTAATCCAGCCCGTATTTTTCCAAGCCGCCAACCTTGAAGTTTTCGATCACGACATCGGCGTCGCCAATCAGGCGGCGCACCACCTCTTGGCCTTCGGGGGTGCGAAAATCGCAGGTGATCGACCGCTTGCCACGATTGGTGGCGTAGAAATACGCGGCGGATTTATCGCCGTCGCGTTCAATAAAGGGAGGCCCCCACCGGCGGGTATCATCGCCTTCTGGCGCTTCAACCTTGATGACATCAGCGCCCAGATCGGCCAAGGTTTGGCCCGCCCAAGGGCCAGCCAAAATCCGTGCCAGTTCAATGACTTTAACGCCCGCCAGTGGTGTGGTCATGTTACTTCGCCAGCTCTGCGTCGATCATCGCCTTCAGGTCTTCGTAAGACATGTTCGAATGTTTCACGCCATTGATCAGGAAGGTCGGCGTGCCTTCGATGCCATCGGCGGCGAAGTTCTTTTCGAAATGCGCAACCAGCGCGTCGGCTTGTTTGGAGTCTTTCATGCAGACATCCATCGACGCATCATCCATGCCAGCCGCACGGCCGATTTTCTTCAGGTTTTCGACAACGGCGTTCGGATCATCCGAACCGGCCCAGTCTTTTTGGGTGTCATACAGAACGTCGACGATGCCGATATAGCGCATCTCGCCGCCGCAGCGGGCCATCATCGCCGCCCACAGACCGTAACGGTCGAAATACACCTCGTGGTATTCCAGCCGGACTTTGCCGGTATCGATGTAGTCGGCCTTCAGTTTCGGATAAACTTCGGAGTGGAAATGCGCGCAATGCGGGCAGGTGAACGAGGCGTATTCGACGATTTTCACCTTGGCGTCGGTTTGACCGATGCCGAAATCGGCCACTTCGGCCACGGGGGCGGCCGCATCGGCTGCGGGCGCTGTGGTGGCTGGGGCTGCGGTGGTATCGGTGGCGGTCTGGGCGTAAGCCGTCGACAGGCCAAGGCCCGCAATCAGAGCCAGAGAGGTGGCGAGTTTAAGAGCCATGGTCAGCCTTCCTTGGATTTTCGGCGAGTTAAAATGTTTTGCGCCAAGGCTTCAAGAGCCTGCCGCAGGGCGTCATCGTGAATGGGGGCCGCCGTACGGGCGGCTTCGGCGCGGATCGCCGGATCGGGGGCGGGTTTTGCCTTGGGGGCGGCGGTAAATTCGGCTTGGCCTTCGGCAAAACCGGTGCTGGCGGTTTGGGTCAGCAGCACGCGGGAAATCGCGGCATAGCCATAGACGGCATTGACGCGTTCGCGCAGCTTTTCCTTTTGCATTTCAACGATTGGCGCCATCGCCCCGGTGGTCAGCAGCGTCAGGGTGGCGCCCATGCCTTCGCGGCCATAGCCAACTTTGACCGGGCGGGTGACGCGCGCCATGTCTTCGCCCACCACTTCGGGCCAATGCGTCAGCAGGCGGGCGACGGCAAAGCCTCGCGATTCGCCAACGCTGCGGATTTGGTCTTTAAGCAAGCCCGATGCGGCTTCGAACCCGCGAATGCGGCGTTGGGCAGAAGGGGGCGGGGCAGGGGTACGGGCCATCTGGTCCTATCCGGGTCTGGCGCTATTCTATGCGGTGGATAAGGGGCTTGCCAGTGCTGTGGTGGCCAGAGGGGGATAAAGATTGCGTGACGGCGAGGTGAGCAAGCGGCTGCTGGCGTGGTATGACACTGCGGCGCGGGCAATGCCGTGGCGGGTGGGGCCGGCG
This sequence comes from Pseudorhodobacter sp., assembly GCA_024641255.1. Lineage (GTDB taxonomy): Bacteria > Pseudomonadota > Alphaproteobacteria > Rhodobacterales > Rhodobacteraceae > Cypionkella. The sequence goes on along the minus strand of JAHEDL010000135.1, from coordinate 915 downwards.
GAGAAGCAGGCGGGGGTGCGGCCCGATCCGTATCGGGTCTGGCTGTCGGAAGTGATGTTGCAGCAAACCACGGTGGCGGCGGTGCGCGCCTATTTCGACCGCTTCACCGCGCGCTGGCCGCAGGTGGGCGATCTGGCGGCGGCGGCGGATGCCGAGGTGATGGGCGAATGGGCGGGGCTTGGCTATTACGCCCGCGCCCGCAACCTTTTGGCTTGCGCGCGGGCGGTGGTGGCGGGCCATGGCGGGGTGTTTCCGGGCAGTTGTGCGGGGTTGTTGGGGTTGCCGGGGATCGGCCCCTATACCGCTGCTGCCATCGCGGCGATTGCCTATGACGAACCGGCGGTGGTGGTGGATGGCAATGTGGAACGGGTGATGGCGCGGGTGTTTGCGGTGCAGGTGCCGTTGCCCACCGCCAAGCCCGAACTGGTGCGGTTGGCGGCGCAGGAAACACCACAGGCGCGACCGGGCGATTATGCGCAGGCGGTGATGGATCTGGGGGCCACGATCTGTTCGCCGCGCAATCCTGCCTGTGGCATTTGTCCGCTGCTGGGGATTTGCGCGGCGCAGGCGCAGGGCATTGCGGCAGAGCTGCCGCGCAAGCTGCCCAAGCCGGAAAAGCCGCTGCGGCGGGGTGTGCTGTGGCTGGCGGCGCGCGGCGAGGCGCTTTTGGTCGAACGGCGGCCAGATCGTGGGCTGTTGGGCGGCATGCTGGGCTTTGTCGGCGACGGCTGGGATGGCGCGGGTGTTGGCGAACCCTTTGCCGCCGAGTGGCGCGCGCTGGGCGAGGTGAAGCACACCTTCACGCATTTCCATCTGGTGCTTGCGGTGCGGCTGGCGGACGTGGCGGGAAACCCCGAGCGTGGCGAATATAGCGTGGTGAACCCGACCGATCTGCCAACGGTGATGCGCAAGGCC
>JAHEDL010000131.1 GCA_024641255.1 Pseudorhodobacter sp. | reverse complement strand
CCTACCGTTGGGATGAAAAGCTGTGGGCTTGGCCCGAAGGCTACACCAAACGCGAAGGCGCTGGCCTGCGCGTTGTGGCGATCGACTATGGTGCCAAGCGCAACATCCTGCGCTGCTTGGCCTCGGTTGGCTGCGAAGTCACCGTGCTGCCGGCATCGGCCACTGCCGAAGACGTTCTGGCGTTGAACCCCGAAGGCGTTTTCCTGTCCAACGGTCCGGGCGACCCGGCCGCGACCGGCGCTTATGCCGTACCGATGATTCAGGGCGTGCTGAACGCAGACCTGCCGCTGTTCGGAATTTGCCTTGGCCACCAGATGCTTGCGCTGGCTTTGGGGGCAAAGACCGTCAAGATGAACCACGGCCACCACGGCGCAAACCACCCGGTCAAAGACCTGACCACCGGCAAGGTTGAAATCACCTCGATGAACCACGGCTTCACGGTTGATAGCCAAACCCTGCCGAACGGCGTGTCCGAAACCCACGTCTCGCTGTTCGATGGGTCGAACTGTGGCATCGCGGTTGATGGCAAGCCGATCTTCTCGGTGCAATATCACCCCGAAGCATCGCCCGGCCCGCAAGACAGCTTCTATCTGTTCGAACGCTTTGCCGAAGCCATCCGCGCCCGCCGCGCGGCCTGATTTTCTTGCCTTTACAGGCGGTTATTGCAGATAAATCAAAGTAAAGTTAACCAGTAATTAACCCTCCGGGCGCAACCTATGCGTGTCGCCCGGAGATAGCATGTCGGTTACGCAGCTTCGCCCCATTTTCGATACCACGGCGGAAAGACCGCTGTCGCAGGCGTTGCAAAACCGCCATAGCGTGCAAACGCTGGCCTCGGCGCTGATGAAAAATGGCTTGGTGGCCCCGAAACAAATGCTGCCGCTGCTGGCCCTGCATGAACCACGCCAGCGTCACCTTGCAGATGTTCTGATCGCGCGCGGCAGCATTGGCGCGGAAAAGCTATATGCGGCCATGGCGCAGCATTGGCAGGTTGGCCACGCCAATTTTTTGCTGTTGCCGCCCGACCAGCGCCTGCTGCACCGTTTGCCGCATGTGCGGGCGTTGCATCAAGCCCTGCTGCCATGGCGCAAGACCGGCGCAGTCACGGTGATTGCCACCGCCTATCCCGACCAGTTTTACCTCCACCGAAAAGATCTTGAAACAATCTATGGCCCGGTTGCGATGGCAGTAGCCCCCCGCGCCGCCATCGAAACCGCACTGCTGGATCATCACGGCCCCCGGCTTGCGAAGGGCGCGGAAACCCGTGTTAACGCCTTGGAAAGTTGCAGGCATTACCACAGCACCAAACTGCGCCGCCCCGCCGCCGCAATCGCCGCCTGCATTGCGCTGTTTGCCGCGGTTCAGCCTGCGGCGGCGCTAAGTCTTCTGCTCGCCTTGGCACTTTTGGCGCTGTTCAGCACCAATATAATGAAAGTCTCGGCGCTCTGGGCGATGCGGCATCAGCCTGCCGATACGGTCAAACCACTGCTCGTCGCGCATCTGCCCACCATTTCAATCATGGTGGCGCTCTATCACGAAAGCAACATCGCCGCCCGCCTTGCCGCCCGCCTTGAAAAGCTTGACTACCCCCGCAACCTGCTCGACGTGCTGTTGGTGGTCGAAGCCGACGATCATATGACCCGCGCCGCCTTGGCCAGTGCCGATCTGCCCGGTTGGATGCGTATCATCGTGGTGCCGGATGGATCGGTGAAAACCAAACCGCGCGCCCTGAACTACGCGCTGGATCACTGTCGCGGGTCTATCATCGGCATCTATGACGCCGAAGACGCCCCTGAACCCGACCAGTTGCGCAAGGTAGTGACGCAGTTTTACCAAACCAGCCCGAAAGTGGTCTGTCTGCAGGGCAGTCTTGATTTCTACAACCCGCGCAGCAACTGGCTGGCGCGCTGCTTCACCATCGAATACGCCGCGTGGTTCCGCATCTACCTGCCCGGCATCGAACGGCTTGGCCTTGCCGTGCCGTTGGGCGGCACGACCCTGTTCTTTCGCCGCGCCGCTCTGGAACGGCTTGGCGGCTGGGACGCGCAGAATGTCACCGAAGACGCCGATCTTGGCCTGCGCCTTGCCCGCCACGGCTATCGCACCGAAATCCTGTCCAGCACCACGTTCGAAGAGGCAAACTGCCGCCCGCTGCCGTGGGTCAAACAGCGGTCGCGCTGGATCAAGGGCTATATGATGACATGGATCACCCATATGCGCGACCCGCGCTTGCTGTGGCGGCAACTTGGCCCCCGCCGCTTCATCGGCATGCAGGTGCAATTTCTGGGCGCGGTGCTGCAATCCCTGCTGGCCCCGCTGGTATGGAGCCTTTGGCTCGGCACGATCGGCCTCCCGCATCCTGTCACACAGGCGCTGCCCCTTGGCGTGTTTGTGACGCTTTACACCAGCCTTGCCGCAATTGGCCTGCTGAACATCGCCTGCGACATCGCCGCCCTGCGCCGCACCCGCCACCGCCTGCACTGGCTTTGGGCGTTAACCATGCCGGCCTACCACCCGCTGGCCACCCTTGCCGCCTACAAGGCGCTGTGGGAACTGCTGACCAAACCCTTCTACTGGGATAAAACCAGCCACGGCCATTTCGACCCCTAGCGGGTTTTCAACTCGCCCGCATCCACCCGCAACCGGGTTTCGAACGCTTTCGAGATATGCGATTTCAACGCCTGATATGCCGCCTCGCCGTCATGTGCCTCTATTGCACGCACGATCTGATCATGTTCAGCCAAAGCCACCTCGTCGCGCCCCTCGGCCGCGAACGAGGTCGTCGCCATCAGCGCCATCGCGCGATGCACCAGATCCAACTGCTGCACCAGAAACCGATTGTGGCTGGCCAGATGAATCAGCTTGTGAAACCGCTTGTTGGCCCGGCTCAGCAACCGCGGATCGCCGCCAAGCAGCGCACGATCATCGTCCACCATGCCGCGCAGCACCCGAATTTCTTCATCCGTCGCATGCCGCGCCGCCAACCGCGCCGCCAACCCCTCCAACTCGGAGCGCACGGTGTAAAGTTCGGCCAGCTGGTTATGATCCAACGACGCCACAATCAGACTGCGACCATCGCGGCTGAGCATGCCTTGGGTTTCCAGCCGCTGCAGCGCCTCGCGCACCGGCGTGCGCGACACCCCCATCCGCTCGGCCAGTTCGGATTCCACCAGACGATCGCCGGGCTTATAAACCCCGCCCTCAATCGCCTCCAAAATCAGCGTATATGCGTCCTTCTGCACCGTGTCCGTCCTCCAAACCCTGCGCGACACTACCCTTCCCCGCCGCAGGATCAACCCACCGATTGCCGAAAGCCATCAGCCGCGCTAGCTATGCGCCATGGTAAAACAACACTTCGATCACGTCACCGCTTGGGTCTTCGACCTGGATAACACGCTTTATCCGCCGCAATACCGCCTGTTCGATCAGATCGAGGTGCGGATGACGGCTTGGGTCATGCAGGCTTTGGGCGTCGGCAAAACCGAAGCCAACCGCCTGCGCCAACATTACTGGGATACCTACGGCACCACGCTTGCCGGCCTGATGCGCGAACATAACATCGACCCAGCCCCCTATCTGCACGACGTGCATGATATTGATTTTTCGGTGCTTCCCGCCGACCCCGACCTTGCCGCGCGCATCCGTGCCCTGCCCGGACGCCGCATTGTCTACACCAATGCCTGTGAACCCTACGCGCAGCGCGTGCTACAGGCGCGCGGGCTTTCGGGCCTGTTCGATGCGGTCTACGGCGTTGAACACGCGGGCTTTCGCCCCAAACCCGAACGCGCCGCCTTCGAATCTATCTTTGCCCAAGACGGGCTGAACCCCGCCACCGCCGCGATGTTCGAAGACGATGCGCGCAATCTTGCCGCCCCGCATGCCATGGGAATGCAGACGGTCTATGTTTCGCCCAAACCCTTGAAGTCGCTTCACATTCACCACCACACCGATGATCTGGCAGGCTTTCTGGCAAAGGTGATCTAAACGCCCGCTCTCCCCTGCGGCACCGCGTCGCGTCGCCGTGCGCGCAAAAACAAATATCTAAGACTTATTAAAAAAGGAGTCTCAGATGTCCGCCAGCCTGCTTGCCCGCACCCCGATCCTTGGCCACATCGCGCGCGATATTTCCCGTGACATCAACGTGGTTTTCTACCTGCTGACCATTCTTGTCACGCTGATGGTGCTGGCAATCAAGGCGTGGGGTATCGCGGCCTTGGTCGTCACCTATGTGGCGCTGGTTCCGGTGATCTTCGTGCTGCTGATCTGGATCACCCTGCCCTGATCGCCGCACGACCCCGAGACGCTTTGCCGCTTCGCTTTCCCGCCGCCACGGCCTAAATTGCGCCAAAGGGGCAAAGCCATGACACGCATTTCCACCGATATCCTGATTTCCGGCGGCGGGGTGGCCGGGCTTTCTGCAGCCGCCGCCTTTGGCAGCGCCGGATTTTCCGTCATCTGTGCCGATCCGACACCGCCGGTCACCAACGCCACCGACGAAGGCGCAGATCTGCGCACCACCGCGTTTTTGCATCCATCGATTCCGGTGCTGGAATCGGCGGGCCTTTGGGCGCGGCTGGAACCCTTCGCGGCACCGCTGCAAATCATGCGGATCGTGGATGCGGGCGGCGAAACCCCGGAACCCCGCGTTATCAAAGACTTCGACGCCGCCGATATTTCGGATGCGCCGTTTGGCTGGAACCTGCCAAACTGGCTGCTGCGCCGCGAAATGGTGGCCCGTCTGGCAGACCTGCCCAATGTCAGCTTCCTGCCCGGTATCGCCACCACCAAACTGCTGACCCGCGAATCCGAAGCCCTTGTCACCCTGTCAGATGGCCGCAAAATCAGCGCCCGCCTGGTGATCGCCGCCGATGGCCGCAATTCGACCATGCGCGAGGCGCTTGGCATTGCGGTGAAAACCATCCGCTATGGCCAAAAAGCGCTGGCCTTCGCCGTAACCCATCCGGTGCCACATCAGAATGTGTCGACCGAAATCCACCGCTCTGGCGGCCCGTTCACCCTGGTGCCGCTGCCCGACCGTGACGGCTTGCCCTGTTCGGCGGTGGTCTGGATGGAAACCGGCCCCGAGGTGCAGCGCCTTGCCGCCCTGCCGGTGGCCGATTTCGAAGCCGCAATGAACCTGCGGTCGTGCCAAATTCTTGGCCCGCTGACGCTGGCCTCGCGCCGCAGCGTCTGGCCGATCATCAGCCAGATCGCCGACCGGATGGCGGGCGAACGCGTAGCACTGATGGCCGAAGCCGCGCATGTGGTGCCACCGATCGGCGCGCAGGGTTTGAACATGAGCCTTGCTGACCTGTCGACGCTGCTGGATCTGGCAAAGGCCGATCCGGCGGATCTGGGGTCGGCCAAGATGCTGGACGCCTATCACCGCCGCCGCCACCTAGAGGTGCAGGCCCGCGTCAAAGGCATCGACCTGCTGAACCGCACCTCGATGATCGAAGGCCAATTGCTGCGCGACCTGCGCGCAGGCGCGCTGAACGCGTTTTACTCCGTCGCCCCGGTGCGCAAAACGCTGATGAAGGCGGGGCTGGGCGTGCGTTAATTGATACCGCCCGCCGGGTGCAGATGCTGCTGCCTCCGGCGGGGATATTTAGGCCAAGATGAAGCTGAACGCGGTTTTCTTTTGGTTTACAGCACAGCCTCGATGCCGCGGCGCAGGCGGGCGACGGTGGCATCGACATCTTTCAGCTTGTCCAGACCGAACAGGCCCAGCCGGAAGGTGCGGAA
>JAHEDL010000130.1 GCA_024641255.1 Pseudorhodobacter sp. | reverse complement strand
CACAGCATCGCCGGGGCCGCCCTTGATGTTTTCGAACAGGAACCGCAGATCAACCCGCGATTCCTGTCTCTGCCCAATGCGCTTTTGCAACCGCACCACGCGTCCGGCACCACCGAAACCCGCCGCGCCATGGGGCAGCTGATGCGCGATAATCTCGCGGCCTGGGCCGCTGGCAAACCACTGCTGACGCCGGTGCACTGACATGAAAACCCTCACCATCCACGCCGCCCACGACCTGCGCCTTGAAGACCACGCCATCGACCCGCTTGGCCCCGGCCAGTTGCGCCTGCGCCTTGCCACAGGCGGCGTCTGCGGCTCTGATCTGCATTACTACAATCACGGCGGCTTTGGCGCGGTGCGGCTGCGCGAACCGATGATCCTCGGCCACGAAGTTTCCGCCTATGTCGAAGCTTTGGGGCAGGGCGTCACCGGCTTCACCCCCGGCCAGCTTGTCGCCGTTTCGCCCTCGCGCCCCTGTGCCACCTGCCAATACTGCCTCGAAGGTCTGCCCAACCACTGCCTGAATATGCGCTTTTACGGCTCCGCCATGCCCTTCCCGCATATTCAAGGCGCCTTCCGCGAGGTTTTGATCGCTGACGCCAGCCAATGCGTTGATGCCACCGGCCTCACCCCGGGCGAAGCCGCCATGGCCGAACCGCTCGCCGTCACCCTGCACGCCACCACCCGCGCTGGCCAAATGCTGGGCAAGCGCGTGCTTGTCACCGGCTGCGGCCCCATCGGCATCCTGTCGATCCTTGCCGCGCGCCGCGCCGGGGCGGCTGAAATTGTCGCCACCGATCTGTCTGACTTCACCCTTGGCATCGCCCGCAGCTGCGGTGCCGACCTTGCGCTGAATACCCGCACAACGCCCGACGCCTTGGTGCCCTACACCGCCAACAAAGGCTATTTCGACGTGTTGTACGAATGTTCGGGAGCCGCCCCGGCCCTCGCCGCCGCCATCCCCTGCCTGCGCCCGCGCGGCACCATCCTGCAACTTGGTCTTGGCGGCGATATGACGCTGCCAATGATGGCGATCACCGCCAAAGAACTCGACCTGCGCGGCTCGTTCCGCTTCCACCCTGAATTCGCCACCGGCGTCAAATTGATGCAAAGCGGCCTGATCAACGTCAAACCGCTGATCACCCACACCGTGCCGCTTGCAGATGCCGAAACCGCCTTCAAACTCGCCTCGGATCGCGCGCTGGCGATGAAAGCCCAGATCACCTTCAGCTGACTTCCAGCTTCATCTTGGCAAAAATATCCCGGGGTCCGGGGCAGAGCCCCGGCTTTACCCGGTTTCCCCCGGCACCAACCGCGTCGGCACCACCACCACATCTTGCCACGCCTCGCCCTTCAACCGCGCCACCAACCCCTCGGCCGCCGCCTTGCCAATCGCGGTGGTCGGCACCACCGTTGTGGTCAGCCGCTTGGGCAACACGCTTGCCGCTTCCATGCCGCCAAAACCCACAATCCCCAAACTGCCCGGCACCGAAATCCCGCGCGCCGTGGCGTAAGCCAGCCCGCCAATCGCCATTTCATCATTGTGAAAATACACCACATCCAAGCCCGGACTGCGCGCGAGCAAAGTCTCAAGCCCATAATATCCCGCGTAAAATCCGGGGCTGTCCAGCAGCACTTCGCGGTCCACCAGCCCAAATCCGGCCCGACCCAACGCGCTTTCAAACCCCTCCAGCCGCGCCGCGCCCATCACATCAGACCGCGCCTGCGCCCCCACAAATCCCGCCCGCCGCCGCCCCTTGCGGATCAGGAATTGCCCCATTTCGACCCCGCAATCGAAATGCGAAAATCCCACCGCCATATCAATCGGGCTGGTGGTCAGATCCCAGATCTCAACCACCGGCATGCCCGCATCACGCAGCAACTCCACCGTGCCCGCCGTATGCACCCGCCCCGATAAAATCACCCCCGCCGGACGCCAGGCCACCACCTGCCGCAACCACGCCTCTTCCTCTGCGATCACATGGTTATGGCTGCCGATCATCGTCTGATAGCCCAGCCGCGACAGCGCCGTATCCACGCCTTCCAGCACATGGCCAAACAGCCCCGATGTCAGCCGCGGCACGCAAACCCCCACCAGCGTCGACCCCGTCACCGACCCAAACGCCTGCGCCAGCCGATTCGGCACATAGGCCATCGCCTCGGCGGCTTTCAGCACCTTTTCCCGCGTCTCGTCCGAAAAGCCTTGGCCGCCGCGCAAAACCCGGCTGACCGTCATCTTCGAAACACCGGTCGCCCGCGCGATATCTTCAAGATTTGCTTTGGTTTTCCCGGCCATCGCAGCCTCGTATGTTATCGATAACTTATTTACCTTGACACGATGCCCTTGGCAGAGGCACCGTTACGTTACCGGTAAACCTGACATCAGATCAGCGCGCCGTCTACTGACTATCCTGGGGAGGATCCACGATGACGGCCACCGACGGCCTGTTTTTCGACCGCGTCGTCAAATCCTTTGGCGGCACGCAGGCATTGCGGTCGGTCAGCCTGCGCGTTGGCCGCGGCGAAATCGTGGCTTTGCTGGGCGAAAACGGCGCTGGCAAGTCCACCCTGATCAAAACGCTGGGCGGCATCCACAAACCCGACTCTGGCGCTGTGCTGATCGACGGCGCGCCCTACGCCCATATTGCGGGCAAATCGGGCGGGCAGGCGGTGGCCTTCATTCACCAGGACCTTGGCCTGATCGAATGGATGTCGGTGGCCGAAAACATCGCGCTGGCCCTGGGCTATGTCAAAACCGGCCGTCGCATCGACTGGCCCGCAACCGAAGCCCGCGCCGACGCCGCCCTGAAACTGGTCGAGGCTGAATTTCCCGCCTCTACCCGGGTTTCCAACCTGACCCGCACCCAGAAATCCTTGGTCGCCATCGCCCGCGCGCTGGCCGCGAACTGCGACTATCTTGTGCTCGATGAACCCACCGCCTCGCTGCCCTCGGACGAGGTGGAACGCCTGTTCAACGCCCTGCGCCCGCTGAAGGCCAAAGGCGTCGGCATGATCTATGTCTCGCACCGCTTGGACGAAATCTTCAAGATCGCCGACCGCGTTGCGGTGCTACGCGATGGCCAGATGGTCGGTATGCGCAGCATCGATCACACCACCCCCGAAGAACTTGTGTCTTTGATCGTTGGCCGCAAGGCGCGCGAAATCAACCGCCCCGCCATTCAACCCGGCCCCGAAATCTTGCGGGTTGAAAATTTGGCGACGCCCGCCGTCGGTCCGGTGTCGTTCCGCATCGCGCAGGGCGAGGTGTTGGGCCTTGCCGGTCTGCGCGGGGCAGGGCACGAAGATATTGGTCGTGCGCTGTTCGGCACCCTGCCGCATCAGGGCCGTATCAGCCTCGAAGGCCAAACCCCAGATCTGCGCAGCCCGCAAACCGCGATGCAATCCGGCATCGGCTTTGTCGCCCGCGACCGCGTGCACGAATCCATCGCGCCGGGCCTGTCGATCCGCGAAAACGCCTACCTTAACCCGTCGGCGATGGGGCGGGGCTTGTTCAACTTCCTTGGCACCCGCCGCGAAGAGGCGAACGCCCGCGCCATCGGCCACAAGGTCGGCCTGTCGCCCAACGACCCCACCCTGACAATCGAGGCGCTGTCGGGCGGCAACCAGCAAAAGGTGGTGGTCGGGCGCTGGCTTGGTGCCAACCGCCGCCTGCTGATCACCGAAGACCCCACCGCCGGCGTTGACGTTGGCGCCAAGGCCGAAATCTACCACCTGCTGTTTCAGGCGCTGGCCTCTGGCATGGGCGTCTTGGTGGTGTCGACCGACTTCGAAGAAATCGCCAACATCTGCCACCGCGCCATCGTGTTTTCGCGCGGCCTGCCGGTGGCCGAACTGCACGGCGTCGAACTTTCCACCGAATCCCTGATCCAAGCCGCCTCGGCTGGCGAAACCGTTTAAGGACTGCCCCCATGCCCTCCATCGAATCCAACGCCTTGGAGCCGACCCGCGACGAACTGGCCACCCTGCCGCTTTCGGCCAAACTTGGCCGCCTCGCGCCGGTTTACGGCCTTGTTATCTTGATGTTTGCGCTGATCTTGCTGTTTTCCATCCTGCTGCCCAACAGCTTTCCGACCCTGCTGAACCTGCGGGTGATCCTTGCCGACAAGTCGCTGATCGCACTTTTGTCGCTGGCGGCCATGGTGCCAATGGTGGCGGGCCGCATCGACCTGACCGTCGGCTACGGCATCGTGCTGTGGCACATCCTTGCGATCAGCCTGCAAACCATGTTCGGCGTGCCGTGGCCGGTTGCGGTGCTGATCGTGCTGGCGCTGGGGGCCTTGGTCGGTGTGCTGAACGGCTTTCTGGTCGAAGTTGCCAAGATCGACAGTTTCATCGCCACCCTTGGCACCGGCACCGTGCTTTACTCGATTGCACTGTGGCACACCGGCGGGCGGCAAATGGTCGGCGTGCTGCCCGACGGGTTTTACGCGCTGAACGGCACCTTCATTTTCGGCCTGCCAATCACTGCCTTTTATGTGCTGGCGATCACCCTCGTGATGTGGCTGATCTTGGAATACACCCCGGTTGGCCGCTATCTTTACGCCATCGGCGCCAACCAGCGCGCCGCCGAACTGAACGGCATCCCCACCCGCAAATTCGTGCTGGGCGCCTTCATCACATCAGGGTTTCTGACCGCACTGACCGGCGTGCTGCTGGCGTCAAAGCTGCGCATCGGCCAAGCCTCGGTTGGGCTTGAATTCCTGCTGCCCGCGCTGGTCGGCGCCTTCCTTGGCTCCACCACCATCAAACCCGGTCGCGTCAACGTCTGGGGCACCATTGTCGGCGTCGCCATCCTTGCCGTCGGCATTTCCGGCATCCAGCAATTTGGCGGCTCATTCTGGGTCGAACCGATGTTCAACGGCATGACCCTGCTGATCGCCATCGGCATCGCAGGCTACGCCCAGCGCAAAAAAGGCGCGGCCAAGAAATAACCACATGTTTTCAGGGAGGAAAACAATGCTACGTAGAACGTTCCTTATGTCCGGCGTGTCGCTTTTCGCACTGCCCGCCTTTGCCGACGCCATCGCGGATGCGCAGGCCGATGTCGATAAATTCGCCGGTCAAGCCACCGCTTGGGATGGCCCCACCACCGGCCCGCAAACCGAAGCAGGCAAACTGATCGTCGTTCTGGCGGGCGATATGAAAAACGGCGGCCACCTTGGCGTGTCGAATGGCGTGGCCGAAGCCGCCGCCAAAGCCGGTTGGGAAGTCCGCGTGCTGGACGGTGCAGGCTCGGTGCAAAGCCGCACCGCAGCCTTCGGTCAGGGCCTTGCGCTGCAACCGGCAGGCATCATCATCGTCGGCTTCGATTCCGTCGAACAGCAGGCAGCACTTGATCAGGCCACCGCCGCCAATATCCCAATGGTCGGCTGGCATGCCGGTGCCGTCATCGGCGCCAATCCGGGCGGCGGCATGGCTGTCAACGTCTCGACCGATGCGATGCAGGTCAGCCAGGTCGCGGCCGAATGGGCCTATATTGATGCCGGCGGCAAGCCGGGCGTGGTGATCTTTACCGACAGCACCTATGCCATCGCCATTGCCAAGGCCGACAAGATCAAGGCCACGATCGAGGAACTGGGCGGCACCGTTCTGGAATATGTCGATACCCCGATCGCCGAAACCTCCAACCGGATGGGTCCGCTGACGACGTCGCTTTTGCAAAAGTACGGCGCAAGCTGGACCCACGCCCTGGCGATCAACGACATCTATTTCGACTTCATGGGACCGGCGCTG
>JAHEDL010000128.1 GCA_024641255.1 Pseudorhodobacter sp. | reverse complement strand
CTGGCGCTGAACGCCACGGTCGATGGCCAAACCACCGCGCATTACATCGCCGACGCCTTGGCTGAAACCGCGGTGCAGATCACCTCTTTGGCGCAAGGCGTGCCGATTGGTGGCGAACTGAACTATCTGGACGATGGCACCATCGGCGCCGCCCTGCGCGCCCGTCGGCGGTTTTAACCAAGTCTTCACAACCCTGCCGCGCATCAGCCGCATTCCCGCCGCATTCCGCGCCTTTGTTAGGTTAACGAAAGCGCGGAGGGTCACATGGCAATGGTTTCGATTCTGGCGGGTGGTTTGGTCGGGTTTTTCTCGGCCTTGCTTAGCCTGATTGCCTTGAATGTCAGCTGGTTTACCGCCTTGGGCCTTTGGGCCGGCATCGGGGTTTTCGCCGGGTTTGCGGTGCTGTTTTGGGCCATGGCTCCACGCCCCACACAGGCGACACGCAGCCGCGCAGAACACGCATAGGCGGCAAATTTTTCTTGATCTGCGGTAAAACTGACCCCATATCAAGGAGTGCGACGTTATGTTTATTCGATCCCTGTCTCCGTTTTCGGCCACAGCATTCGACCACAGCTGACTGCGCCGGGCCGCCGCAATCTCGCGGGCGGCGATTCTAGAGGAGACTTCACGATGGCTAAGGGCACCGTGAAATGGTTTAACGAAACCAAAGGCTACGGCTTCATCGCCCCGGAAGGCGGCAAGAAAGACGTGTTCGTGCACATCACCGCGCTAGAGCGCGCTGGTCTGCGTTCGTTGAAAGATGGCCAGCCGGTCACCTTCGACATCGAAGCAGGCCGTGACGGCCGCGAATCGGCGACCAATCTGGCGCTGGCCTAAGCCGCAGCCCTACGGGGCAGGCAGATATTTGAAAGGGGCGAGCCTTCGGTTCGCCCCTTTTGCATCAGATTTTAGCGATGTTCTTTGATCGCATACGTCGATCAGGCGTCAGCTCGCGATTCGCTGTTCATCCGCCAAAATCAACCGCATCGCCAAACGGTCGCGCAGCGCGTGTTCAAAGCCGATGCGCATAGAAATCCCCGAAGTTGGCGCGCGCAGCACGATCGGCTTGCCACGTTCTTCTGGAAATTCCTGCGCCGAAACCTCTTTTGAAATCAGGATAACCGGCACCCGCCGGTTCACGTCCACCAGCAAATCATGCGCCCGCCGCCCCGCCGCCAACCCGCCGAACAGGTCACAATCAATCACGCACAACCCATAGCCCGCCGGATCATCCAGCACCGCCGCCAGCCCGACAAACAGATCCGACGCAACCTCCATCTTGCCACCAAGCCCAGCCAACCGGTGCAGCAGCCCATTGTCGGGGCTTTCATGGCTGATCAGCAGAACCCGAACGCTTAGCCCAACCGGGCTGATATGTTGCGGCGCGATGGAACGAATAACTTGCACGATGATCCCCTTTGCTGTCCGGTAATTGGACAAGGTCTTATTGGTTAACCTTCGGCGACAGTTGCGGCGGAATTTGGGGCATTTTTCGGTTTTATTAGGTGAATTGCGGCGGGGATTAGGCGTTGAAACCGCGCCTGTGCACCGCCATGATGCGGCGAAACTGGGGACCATTCATGCCACAGCCTGATTACCAAACGATGATCGACCCACCGACGTGGGCCTTTATTCGCGCCACCGACGCCTCCTATCCGCCCGACACCGCCAGCCTGACCATCGCCGACCAACGCGCGATCTACGACCGCATGTGCGCGCAGTTTCATCGCGGCACGCCGGCAGGCATAACCACCGAAGACCGCGCCATCGCAGGCGTGCCCTGCCGCGTTTACCACGGCGCGCAACCTACCGTGATCTACCTGCACGGCGGCGGCTATGTGGTGGGCGGATTGCACAGCCACGACGATGTTTGCGCCGAAATCTGCCAACGCACAGGCCTGACGGTGATCGCGGTTGATTACCGGTTATCGCCCGAACACCAGCACCCCGCGGCGCTGGATGATGCGCTTGCCGTCGCCCGCGCCACCCCCGGCCCACTGGTTCTTGCAGGCGATTCCGCCGGCGGCAACCTTGCCGCCGCCACCGCCCATGCCCTGCGCGACAGCCGCATCCTTGGCCAAGTCCTTATCTACCCCGGCCTTGGCGGCGACCGCAGCAGCGGCAGCTACCAGACCCACGCCTTCGCGCCGATGCTGACGCTGGCCGATGTCGAATTCTACGCGGGCATCCGTCACAGCGGGGTTGAACCCAGCGGCGACGCCTCGGTTACACCGCTGCAAGACGATGACTTCACCCGCTTGCCGCCCACCCTTGCCATCGCCGCCGAATGTGATCCGCTGGCCGATGATGCGCATGTCTATGCCGCCAAAATCCGCGCGGCGGGCGGGCGGGCGCAGGCGGTTACCGCCACCGGTCTGGTGCACGGCTATCTGCGCGCCCGCGCAACGGTGCCGCGCGCCGCCGCCTCTTTCAGCGAAATCTGCAACGCCATCACCGCCATGGCCCATGGCCGCTGGCCCTACGGAGAGCCCCTATGAACGCCCATGCCAACATGACCCACTGGGCCGAACGCGTCGATATGGCCGCCGCCTTCCGCTGGACGGTCAAACTCAACCTGCACGAAGCGGTGGCAAACCATTTCAGCCTTGCGGTCAACGCCGATGGCACGAAATTCCTGATCAACCCGAACGGTCGCCATTTTGGCCGCATCACCGCGTCGTCGCTGGTGGAAATCGACGCCAACGATCCCAACACGATGAACCGCCCCGACGCGCCTGACCCAACCGCCTGGGGCCTGCACGGTTCGATCCACCGCGCGCTGCCGCATGCGCGCTGCGTCATGCACGTGCATTCAATCCACGCCACCGTGCTGGCCAGCTTGGCCGATAGCCACCTGCCCGCCATCGACCAGAACACCGCGATGTTCCACAACCGCCACGTCGTCGATGATCACTATGGCGGCATGGCCTTTGCCGACGAAGGCGCGCGCTGCGCTGAAATGCTGCGCGACCCCAAGATCACCACGATGATCATGGGCAACCATGGCGTTCTGGTGGTCGGTGCCACCGTCGCCGAAACCTTCAATCGGCTGACCTATTTCGAACGCGCCGCCGAAACCTACATCCGCGCGCTGCAAACCGGCAAAGCCCTGCGTATCCTGCCCGAAGCCATCGCCGAAAAAACCGCGCAAGAATGGGAAACCTACCCCGGCTTTGCCGAAGCCCACCTGCGCGAAATCAAGGCCCTGCTGGATGAAGATGGCGCCAGCTATGCCAGCTGACTTCATCTTGGCCTAAATATCCTGGGGGAAGGCCGCAGGCCGTGGGGGCAAAGCCCCAGCCGCTTTAGCCACCAAAAAACGGCGCAGCCTTCATCGTGCCGGGCACCGCCACACCCATCCGCGCCAGAATCGACGGCGCCAGCGCCAACTGGTCCAACACCACATCGCGGGCCGGCATTTCGGCATCGCCAAAGTAATAGAACGCGAAATCCTGCTGCAACTCGCCCGTGCCGCCATGATGGCCGCGCGCATCCTGACCGTGGTCGGCGGTCACGATCACCTCATATCCGCTGTCGCGCCATCGCTGCACAAACGGCGCCAGCATCGCATCCATCACATAGCACGCGTTATCCATCTCTTCGCAGTCGTGGTAAAACCGATGCCCCATGCTGTCCAACGTGCAGGTATGCAGCATGCCATAGTCAATGCCCTTCACCTCTGCCAAACGGGTCAGGGTGGCGAACAGATCAACGTCCGACGGAGTCATCTGGTTGATGTTGCCATAGCCAGTCATGGTGTGAAACCGGCCATGGCTGATCGGCCCTTCCGGTTCATCATATTCAATATCGCGCACCAGATCGAAAGGGCTGCGGTTGAACAGTTCCGACCAGAAACTATGCGCCACCGCCCCGGTCTTGCGGCCAGCTTTGCTTAGTTCGGAAAACACATCCGGCTGCTCTAGCCGATACACCGCCTCGTTGCCCCAAACCCTGTGCACCTGCGGCGGCACGCCGGTATGGATCGAGGCATAGCAGGACGCCGAAGTTGACGGCAGCGTCGCCCGCATCCGCCACACCCGCGCATCGCCATTGGCAACCCAGCCTTCCAGATTGCCAAACAGCCGCCGCCAATTGCGATACGGCACACCGTCGATGATGATCAAAAGCAGTTTACGCATTGATGCCTCCGGTCCCGTTGAAAGCGCGCTGCCTCCGGCGGGGATATTTATGCCAAGATGAAGTTGTCAGTTCCCGGCACTTTCCATCTTGCGGCGGTCCAACACCTGCTCCAGCCAGCCCAATTGCATTTCCGGCACCGAGGACAGCAGAAGATCGGTGTAATCATCGAACGGTGGCGTCAGCACATCGGTCTTGCCGCCATAGCGCACCACCTGACCGCGATACATCACCGCGATCTTGTCGGCGATGGCGCGCACCGTCGCAAGGTCGTGGGTGATGAACAGATAGGCCACGCCTTCGCGCGCCTGCAGGTTCAACAGCAGTTTCAGGATGCCATCGGCGACCAGCGGGTCAAGCGCGCTTGTCACCTCGTCGCAGATGATCAGCTTGGGCTTTGCGGCAAGCGCGCGGGCGATGCAGACGCGTTGCTTTTGGCCACCCGAAAGTTCAGCGGGATAGCGGTCGATAAAACCGGCACCCATTTCGATTTCATCAAGCAGTTCTTGCACGCGGGCGCGTTTGGCGTCGCCCTTCAGGCCAAAGTAGAACTCCAATGGCCGACCGATGATGGTGCCAACCGTTTGGCGTGGGTTCATCGCGGTGTCGGCCATCTGATAGATCATCTGCAATTCGCGCAGATCATCCTTGCTGCGGCTGGCCAGATCGGGCGACAGCTTGCGCCCGGCAAAGCTGATGCGGCCTTGGGCGGCGGGCAACAGCCCGGTGATCACCCGCGCCAGCGTTGATTTGCCCGACCCGCTTTCGCCCACAACAGCCAGAGTTTGCCCCGCCGCAAGATCCAGCGTGACGTTTTTAAGCACGTCAAGACTGGTGCCCTTATAGCGTGCGGTGACATTGGCCACCGACAGCACCGGCGCGGCTTCGGGTTTTTCGTGATGGTCGATCGAGCGCACCGAAACCAGCGCCTGCGTATAGGCTTCGCGCGGCGCGTTGATGATCTGATCGGTGCTGCCGTATTCCACCTTCTTGCCGCCGCGCAGCACCAGAATGTCATCGGCCACCTGCGCCACCACCGCCAGATCATGGGTGATATACAGCGCCGCCACCCCGGTATCGCGGATCGCGGCCTTGATCGCCACCAGCACGTCGATCTGCGTGGTGACATCCAGCGCGGTGGTGGGTTCGTCAAAGATCACCAGATCGGGCTTTGGACATAGCGCCATCGCCGTCATTGCCCGCTGCAACTGCCCGCCCGACACCTGATGCGGATAGCGGTTGCCGAAGGTTTCGGGGTTGGGCAAGCCCAGCTTGCGAAACAGATCAACCGCGCGGGCCTCTGCCTCGGTTCGGGTCATCAGGTTGTGGTGCAGGCTGGTTTCGATCACCTGCTGCATCAGCCGCTTGGCCGGATTGAACGCCGCCGCCGCCGATTGCGCAACATAGGTCACTTCGCGGCCCCGCAACGACCGCAGATCGCGCGCCGTGGCGCTGCGAATATCGCGGCCATTCAACAAGATCTGCCCGCCGGGCAGCCGCACACCACCGCGGCCAAACGCCATTGCCGACAGCCCGATGGTCGATTTACCCGCACCGGATTCGCCAATCAGCCCCAGCACGCGGCCCTGCTGCACCGCCACCGACACATCATCCACCAGCACCACATC
>JAHEDL010000125.1 GCA_024641255.1 Pseudorhodobacter sp. | reverse complement strand
AACTTTGGCAGCAATTTTGCAGGGCTACCGCGATGATACCGCCCCGATCCTGATCGAAGCGACCTGCAATCAGGTCAATCAGTTTGGCGGCTATACCGGCATGGCACCCGCCGATTTTGTAGCGTTTGTGCAGGGCATTGCCCGCGCCGAAGGCGTCGATCCGGCGCGGTTGATCTTGGGCGGCGACCATCTTGGACCGAACCCGTGGAAGGCCGAACCTGCCGCGCAAGCCATGCAAAAGGCGCGCGACATGGTGGCGGCCTATGTCTTGGCGGGGTTTTCGAAAATCCATCTGGATGCCTCGATGTCCTGCGGTGGCGAAGCGTTGGACGAAACAGAAATGGCCGCGCGGGCTGCTGACCTTTGTGCTGTGGCTGAAGCCGCCGCTGCCGGGCGCAGCTTGCATTATGTCATTGGCACCGAAGTGCCGGTGCCGGGGGGCGAAACTGAACACCGTGACGGTCTTGCGATCACCACGCCGGATGCCGCCCGCCACACGCATGACTTGCACCGCGCGGCCTTTGCATCGCGCGGGCTAGAGGCAGCGTTTCAAAGGGTGATTGCCATTGTCGTGCAGCCCGGCGTTGATTTCGGCAACGACCAGATCATTGGCTATGTCCCGGCGCATGCCCGCGCGCTTGTGGCGGCGGCCCCGGCGTTGCACGGCCCGCTGTTCGAAGCACATTCCACCGATTATCAGACCGAAGCCGCACTTTCCGCATTGGTGCGCGACCACTTCGCCGTGCTGAAAGTTGGCCCCGAACTTACCTTTGCCTACCGTCAGGCGGTGTTTGCGCTTGAACGGCTAGAGGCGTTGCTGGGTCTGCCCGCATCTGGGGTGACGGCGGCGCTGCTGGCGGCAATGCGGGCGCGGCCAGCCGATTGGCGGGCCTATGTGGAAACCGGTGCCACCGAAGAAACCATGATGCTTTTTGGCTTGTCGGATCGGCTGCGCTATTACTGGCCGGTGGCCGAAGTGCAGGCGGCCCAAGCCCGGCTGTTTGCGGCGCTGCGCCAGACGCCCGCCGCACCGGGTCTGCTGGCGCAGGTGACCGGCGGTTTGGTCGCGGCCTGCGATCCGGCTTGCCTTCCCGAAACCGTTATCCGCCAGATGGTTGGTGCGGTTGTTCAAAAATATCGTTCTGCGACAGGAGCCTGAAGATGCCAGCCAAAGAAAACCGAACCTTGCGCGTGGGGGTTTTGGGCTGTGGCCCAATCGCGCAGGCGGCGCATTTTGAATCCTGCACCAAGGCCCGCAACGCCGATCTTTATGCGATCTGCGACGTTGCCGATGATCTGCGTGACCGGATGGCAGCGACCCATGCGCCGACGGTGTCTTACAATGATTACGACAAGATGCTGGCCGACCCGCAGCTAGAGGCCGTGATTATCGCCACCTCTGACGCCTTCCACGTGCCTGCCGCGCTGCGGGCTTTGGCGGCGGGCAAGCATGTGTTGTGTGAAAAGCCGCTGGCCACAAGCGTTGAAGAGGCAGAGTCGTTGCGCGCTGCGGTGCAGGCTTCGGGCTGTGTGCTGCAGGTTGGTCATATGAAGCGTTACGATGCGGGGTTGCAGGCGGCAAAGACCTTTATTGACGGCCCAATGGGGCAATTGGTGGCGTTGAAGGCGTGGTATTGCGACAATACCCACCGCTACGCGATGACAGACGCGGTGCAGCCGTTGATGGTCACCTCGAAAAACGCCCGCAAGCCTTCGGAAAACCCAAAAGCCGATCTGGACCGCTATTATATGTTGGCGCATGGCAGCCATCTGGTTGACACAGCGCGCTATTTCGCGGGCGAGATCGTTGCGGTTGATGCGCGTTTGCTAAACCGTGCCGGAATGCGCTGCTGGTTCGTTGATGTTGAATTTGCCAACGGGGTTCTGGGGCATCTGGACCTGACGGTGGCGGTGCGGATGGATTGGCACGAGGGGTTCCAGATCTACGGCGAACAGGGGTCGATCTTGGGCAAGACCTATAACCCTTGGTATTACAAATCCTCCGAGGTTGATATTTTCCACGAATCCGATGGCTCTACCCACCGGGTTCTGGGCGCTGACGGCCATTTCTATCGCCGTCAGTTGGAAGGCTTCGCCGACACCGTTCTGAACGGCACGCCGCAAACCGGTGCAGATATTGAAGACGGTATTGCTTCGGTGCGCACCATGGTTGCCATCGCGCAATCGGCGCGGTCTGGGCAACCGGTGCGGTTGGCTGATGTGTCGGGGCCGCTGTGATGCGGTTGGGAATTTTTGCCAAGACCTTTGCAGGCAGCGATCCGCTGACCGTGTTGCAGGCGGCGAAGGCGGCGGGCTTTGCGGCAGTGCAATATAACATGGCCTGTTCGGGGCTGGCGGCGATGCCGGATGCTTTGACGCCATCGCAGGTGGCGGCAGTGGCCGAAGCGTCGCGCGCGACAGGGGTGGCGATTGCGGCGGTGTCTGGCACCTATAACATGATCCACCCCGATCCGGCGGTGCGCGCGACCGGGTTGCGGCGCCTTGATCTGCTGATCCGGAACGCGGCGGCGCTTGGAACCAATATGGTAACGCTATGCAGCGGCACGCGCGACGCGCAAGATCAATGGCGTCATCATCCCGATAACGCGACCCCAGAGGCGTGGCGGGATTTGCTGGACGAAATGGCCAAAGCCTGCGCGCTGGCGGAACCGCTAGGCGTCAAGCTTGGCATTGAACCAGAGCTTGCGAATGTTATCGACACAGCAGGTCGGGCGCGCGTGCTGATTGATACGCTGCAAAGCCCGGCTTTGGCGATTGTGCTAGATCCGGCCAATCTGTTCGAAGTGGCATCGTTGACGGCGCAGCGTGATCTGCTGTCGCAGGCGGTCGATTTGTTGGCTGATCGTATCATCATGGCGCATGCCAAAGACCGCGATCCCACCGGGGGTTTTGCCACCGCAGGCAAGGGCGTGGTGGATTTCCCGCATTTTCTGGGTCGTTTGAAGGCGGCAGATTTCACGGGCGATCTGGTGACCCACGGCCTTGCGGCAGATGAAGCTGCGGCTGTGGCGGCCTATCTTACGCAAACCTTGGCCGCGCTATGACCCCCAGCCACTTTCTGCAACGAGGTGGCCGAAGCCTTGCGGTTTATAGCGGTGGGGCGGGCGGGGTGTCCTTGGTGTTTCTGCATGGGCTGTGCGGCGATGCCAACCAGATCGCCGAAGCAATGGCCGGACTTGGCGGCCAAATCTGGCACGGGGTCGAATGCCCCGGCCACGGGGCGTCACCGATGGCATCCCCTTCCATCGCAGAGTTTGCCGAAGATGTGATTGCGCTGATCGAAACCTTGCAGGCACCGGTGGTGCTTGGCGGCATTTCAATGGGCGCGGCGATTGCCAGCCGCATCGCGGTTCGCCGGCCCGATCTGGTGCGGGCTTTGGTTCTGGTGCGCCCCGCTTGGGTAACCGATGCCGCCCCCGCCAATATGGCCCCGAATGCCGAAGTGGGCGCGCTGTTGGCACGGCACTCTGCCGCCGAAGCGCGGGCGATATTTCGCCAAAGCACCACCTCGCAGAGTCTTGCCAAAGACGCGCCTGATAATCTTGCCTCGTTGATGGGGTTCTTTAATCGGCCAGATCAGGCCGCTACGGCCCGCCTGCTTACGGCCATTTCCGCCGATGGTCCGGGCATAACCGTCGATGATCTGCGGGCGCTTCGGGTGCCAACGCTGATCTGTGCGACCGAAGAAGACGCCATCCACCCCGCCGCCCATGCGCAGGCGCTTGCCGATTTTATCGCGCAGGCCCGGTTGCGGCATCTGCCCGCCAAGGGCCGCGACAAGCCCGCGCATCTGGCCGCGCTGGCCACCGCCATCACCCAATTTCTGAAGGAGATCTGACATGCCCCGCCCGCAATCCGACTGGATCAGCAGCTTGCCCCGCACCCGCCTGTTGGCCGAATATTCGATGTGGTCAGCCGATTTGATCCGCTTGGCGGATGATCTGATCCGCATCACCCCGCATGCCGATATCTTGCATGTCGACGTGGCCGACGGTCGCTTTGCGCCGGCCTTGCTGTTCTTCCCCGATCTGGTTGCGCGTCTGCGCGCCGAAACTGCGCTGCCGATCCATGTGCATCTGATGGTGGCTGATGCGGTGTTGCTGTCGCAGATTGATCAGTTTGCCGAAGCCGGGGCCGACCTGATCAGCCTGCACGTTGAAAACGCCAACGCCGCCGAAGGCCTGTCGCGTATTGCGGCGCATGGCGTCAAGGCCGGGATGGTGCTGCGGGTCGAAACCCCGGTGGCGCAGGCCGCGCCCTGGTTGGGGCGTTTGGATATGCTCACCCTGCTAGGCACCGCGATTGGCGTGAAGGGCCAAGGCCTTGACGCCTCAGCAACCGCACGTCTGCAAGAGGCCGCGCGTCTGATCGCCGCATCGGGGCGGCGCATTGTTCTGGCCGCAGATGGCGGCATTCGTGATATCACGGTGCCGCTGCTGCGTCAGGCGGGTGCCGAAACCGTGGTCATGGGGTCACTCGCGTTTGGCGCCCCCGATCTGGCTGACCGTATGCGCTGGCTGCACGGCCTTTAACGCCACTGGCACTTTCTAAGTCTTATGGTATGACGCATAAAACCCCGTCTTATTTTGGGGTTCATGCTAGGGTGTATTTCGGCTAGCAAAATAAGTGCATACTCGGGGGAGTTTTAATGCTGGTAAGAATCGTTGTGTCGCTTGTTTTGTTCAGTTTTCTGTCTGCGTGTTCGGAAGGTTTCGTCCGGTTCCCGGTAACCAAAGAACAGCAACACCGTAAGACAGAAGATGTCACCATTATTCGCCTCGACGATTCGAATATTGATACCTTCAGCCGCCCGGCCAAGGGCTATGTCACCTCCAGCTTGCCGGTCGGCAAATCGTCAGACTATCACATCGGGTCGGGTGACCTGTTGGATGTGGTTGTGTTTGACCACCCCGAGCTGATGCTGCCTGTCACGCAAACTGGCGGCGCCGATTCTGGCTATTATGTACAGGCGGATGGCACGTTTTTCTTTCCCTTCATCGGGCAGGTCGACGCCAGTGGCCGCACTGCTGAAGACGTGCGCGCAGAGCTTGCGAAACGCCTTGTCGAATTCATTCCAGATCCGCAGTTGATCGTGCGCGTCGCGGCGTTCAACTCGCAGCGTGTCGTTGTGGCTGGTGAGGTTAAGGCCCCCAACAGCCAGACCGTCAGCTTGGTACCGATTTCCCTTATCACCGCTATCAACGCCGCGGGCGGTTTTACCGAAGATGCCGATCTGCGCGCGGTATCGGTGCAGCGCGGCGGGCGGGTTCACACCATTGACGTGGCTGGTTTCCTGAATGCCGGCATCGAACAGAACAACCCGATCCTGCGGGCGGGTGACGTGGTTACCGTGCCACGGCGGCGTGCGCAGGAAGCCTATCTGCTTGGCCAAATTCGCAAACCTGCAACTGTCGATCTGTCGATCGAACAGATCACCTTGACCCAGGCGCTGACACGCCAAGGCGGCCTCAGCGAAGAGCGGGCAGACGCGCGCGGTGTTTTCGTGTTCCGCAGCATCAATAACAAGATGACGGTGTTCCAACTTGAAACATCGTCGCCGACGGGTTTGCTGCTTGGCACCCGGTTCTTGCTTGAACCCGGTGACGTGGTCTATGTTTTGCGCTCGCCTTTGTCGAAGTGGAATGACGTGATCAGTGCGTTGTTGCCAACGGTTAACGCCACGCGGGCTGCACAAGTCGTGTCGCAGAACTGAAAGGTCAGCAGGTGATCGGCTCTGTCCTCGTTGTTTGC
>JAHEDL010000122.1 GCA_024641255.1 Pseudorhodobacter sp. | reverse complement strand
AAGGCAGCGCGGTGTTTGATCTGGCCGCCTTGCGCGCCTGCATCGCGGCGCATGGTCCCGCCGCCCGCGTGGTGATTGCCGCGCATAAGGGATCATCGCCGCGCGAGGTGGGGGCCGCAATGCTGGTCTGGGCGGGCGGTCAATCCGGCACCATCGGCGGCGGCGCCTTGGAATGGCAAGCCACCGCCCGCGCCCGCGCCCTGCTGGGCAGCGGCGGCAGCGCGCTTGACCATCACGCGCTTGGCCCGAACCTTGGCCAATGCTGTGGCGGCGCCGTCACGCTGCTGACCGAGGTTTATACCACCGCGCCACCTGAAACTGATGTGATTGCGCGCGCCACTGATGGCTCTGCAATGCCCTTGGCGGTGAAGCGCCTGCTGACGTCCGCGCGCAACCAAGGCCACCTGCCCGCGTCGCAGCTGCTGCAGGGCTGGATGATCGAACCCGCCGCGCGCCCCACCCGCCAGATCTGGATCTGGGGCGCAGGTCATGTCGGGCGGGCGCTGGTGCACGCACTGTCGCCGCTGCCCGACGTTACGATCACTTGGGTCGACACCGCGCCCGACCGCTTCCCCGAGATCCTGCCCGGCAACACCCGCGCCCTGCCGGTGCCCGACCCCATTCGCGCCATCGGCCTTGCCCCGCAAGGTGCCGAACACCTGATCCTGACCTATTCGCACGCGCTGGATCTTGATCTGTGCCATCACCTGCTGGACCACGGTTTTGTCAGCGCCGGTCTGATCGGCTCTGCCACGAAATGGGCGCGGTTTCGCACGCGGCTTGCCGCCCTTGGCCACGCGCCCGCCGACATCGCCCGCATCCAATGCCCGATCGGCGATCCGTCTTTGGGCAAACACCCTTCGGCCATCGCCATTGGCGTGGCCGCGCAACTGCTGCACCCCGCGCAACAATCCGCCCTGAAAGCAAAGGCTTGACCGCGGCCCGCCACAAAGCCAACACTGCGCCAAACCCCGAAAAAGGCCCGCCATGTTTGACCTGATTGTCCGCAACGCCAACCTGCCCGATGGCCGCTCTGGCATCGATATCGCCGTCCGCGCCGACAAAATCATCGAGGTCGCGCCGCGCATCGCCGCCACCGCAGGCACGGAAATTGACGCCACTGGCCGCCTTGTCACGCCGCCCTTTGTCGATCCGCATTTTCACATGGATGCGACGCTATCGCTGGGCCTGCCCCGGATGAACCGCTCGGGCACGCTGCTGGAAGGCATAGCACTTTGGGGCGAATTGCGCCCGACCCTGACGCGCGACGCCTTGGTCGACCGCGCCCTTCGCTACTGCGACCTTGCGGTGTCGCAAGGCCTGCTGGCGGTGCGCACCCATGTTGACACCTCGGACCCGGCCTTGGTGACGGTCGAAGCGATGCTAGAGGTCAAACACCGCGTCGCCCCCTACCTGACGCTGCAAACCGTGGCCTTCCCGCAAGACGGCTATTACCGCGCCGAACAGGGTGTGAAATCGCTGGAACGCGCGCTGGATATGGGCGTCGACATTGTCGGCGGCATCCCGCATTTCGAACGCACAATGGAAGATGGCCGCCTGTCGGTGCAAGCACTGTGCCGCATCGCCGCCGATCGTGGCCTGCCGGTCGACATGCACTGCGACGAAACCGATGACCCGCTGTCGCGCCATGTCGAAACGCTGGCCGCCGAAACCATCCGCTTTGGCCTGCAGGGCCGCGTCGCAGGCTCGCACCTGACCTCGATGCATTCGATGGACAATTACTATGTGTCCAAACTGATCCCGCTGATGGCCGAAGCCCAGATGAACGTGATCCCCAATCCGCTGATCAACATCATGCTGCAAGGCCGCCACGACAGCTATCCCAAACGCCGCGGCATGACCCGAGTGCGCGAGCTGATGGCGGCGGGCCTGAACGTGTCCTTCGGGCATGATTGCGTGATGGACCCGTGGTATTCGATGGGTTCGGGCGACATGCTCGAAGTGGGCCATATGGCCGTCCATGTCGCGCAAATGGCCGGCATCGAAGAAAAGACTCAGATTTTCAACGCCCTGACTGTGAACTCCGCCAAAACCATGGGCCTTGCCGGCTATGGTCTGGACAAAGGCTGCACGGCAGATCTGGTGGTGCTGCAAGCCCGCGATCCGGCCGAAGCGCTGCGGCTGAAACCGGCGCGGCTTGCGGTGATCAAATCGGGCAAGATCATTGCCAGCACCGCCCCGCGCAGCAGCACCCTGAACCTGCCCGGCCGCCCCACCAGCGTTGATGCGTCAGACTACGCCCCCCGGCTTTAGCGCTTGGCGGCAGCGGCAGATGCCTCCGGCGGGGATATTTAGGCCAAGATGAAGCTGCTTTCACATTGGCCTAAATATCCTCGGGGGTGAGGCGAAGCCGAGGGGGCAGACAGCCCCCTTCCCTTAGCCCCAAGCGCCTTCATGCACTGCGGCGGCTTCGGCTTCCAGCATCGGGCCGATCACCTCGACCTGACGCTGCCCGGCGGCAAAGACCACCTCGCAGGGCAGATCCAGCGTCGGATTTTCCGGATGATCGCCGGTGATCTTTTTCAGATCCTTTTCGGTCAGCCCATAGACCACACGGCGCAAGCCGGTCCAATAGATCGCGCCGGCGCACATCGCGCAGGGTTCTGCCGAGGTATAGATCGTGCAGTCTTTCAGCAGTTCTTTCGGCAGGCTGGTCGATGCCCGGGTCATCAGCACCCGCTCGGCGTGGCCAGTCATGTCGTGATCGGGCATATAGGCATTGTGCTGGGTCATCAGCACCGTGCCATCCGGCCCCACCAGAATGCAGGCGAAAGGATGGTTGCCCGCCGCGCGGGCCTTGCGCGACTCGTCAATGGCGCGCCGCAGAAGCGCCTCGTGATCCAACTCGCCATTCGCTTTCAACATCGCTGCCCTCTTTGCTTGTGGTTTTTGCAGCCTGTGCGCGAAGTTGCGAAGTTGCAAGACCGCCACGCCTGCCGGTTGCCCAAAGCCCGGCACCGACCGCATATCAGCTTTGCGCACCGCCTGAAATTTCAGCACCCGACTGCAAATTTGGGCAAATACCGCCGCAGCCGCGCAGTGCCCCTAAAGTAAAGCCGCACCGACCCGTCGCCGCACTTTGCAAAAACGCCAAATCTGCCAACACGTTGCGCTGGCTGCACCCCATCCCTAAGCGTCAAATCGCAGCCAATTGGAATCCTTGCTGCATGCCCAAATTCCGGTCTAAACTTACTCGACCAAACAGCAAAACCGCCGGGCCAACCGGCGCATCCGGGGGAAAGTCTGCAGTGTTCGATTTGACTGCCATGCGCGGCCCATCATCGGCACCCTGCCCGCAGCCTGTTGATATTGCTGGACGATATCGCATTACCCCGCCCGCGCTTGAAAGTCTTTCAAGTGTAATTTGCATAACTTCCGCAGGCATCGCGATTAACCCTTTCAAACCCGCTGCACCCTCGCACGGCCGACCCTGATGAAGGACGCATCAATGCTTCCAACTGCCCGCCTGGATCTTTCTGGCATCACCAAACGCTTTCCCGGCGTTCTGGCCAACGATAAGGTCAGCTTTTCGGTCAAACCCGGAGAGATCCACGCCCTGCTGGGCGAAAACGGCGCCGGAAAATCGACGCTGGTGAAAATGATCTATGGCATCATGCAGCCCGATGCCGGTGAAATCCGCTGGAACGGCCAGCGCATTACCATTGCCAACCCCAAGGCCGCGCGGCGGTTGGGCATCGGCATGGTGTTTCAGCATTTCTCGCTGTTCGAGGCGATGACGGTGCTGGAAAACATCGCGCTTGGCATGGATGGCAAAATTCCGCAGCGCGAACTGGAAGCGAAAATTCTGGCGGTGATGGCGCAATATGGCCTGAAACTGGAACCGCACCGCATCGTGTCGACGCTGTCGGTCGGCGAACGCCAGCGCATCGAAATCGTGCGGGCGCTCTTGTTGAACCCCAATCTGCTGATCATGGACGAACCCACTTCGGTGCTGACACCGCAAGAGGTGGAACAGTTGTTCGTCGTGTTGCGGCAACTGGCCTCTGAAGGCTGCTCGATCCTGTATATCAGCCACAAGCTGCATGAAATCAAAGCCTTGTGTGATACCGCCACCATCCTGCGCGGCGGCAAGCTGGTTGATACCTGCGATCCGCGGGTCGAAACCTCGCGGTCGATGGCCGAAAAGATGATCGGCGGCAGCCTGAAAGACATTCAGCGCGGCGAAGGCCGGGCCTTGGGCCGCATGAAACTAGAGGTCAGCCATCTGTCAGTGGCTGGCGACGGCCCGTTTGGCGTGTCGCTGAAAGACATCAGTTTTTCGGTGAAAGCAGGCGAGATTTTTGGCATTGCGGGCGTGGCGGGCAATGGCCAGAACGCGCTGTTGCTGGCGCTGTCGGGCGAAGTTCTGGCAAGCACATCCAATGCGATCCATGTCGATGGCGTGCAGGTTGGCCGCATGACCGCCAAGCAGCGGCGGCTGGCCGGCATGGCCTCGGTGCCCGAAGAACGCAACGGTCACGCGGCCGTGCCCGAATTCAGCCTGTCGGACAATACCATCCTGACCGGGCGCGACCGGATGGGTATGGTGTCGGGTGGCATGGTGAACGGTGCTGCCGCCAAAACCTATGCGGGCGCGGTGATTGCCGCGTTTTCGGTCAAGGCCACCGGCCCTGCGGCGCTGGCAGATTCGCTGTCGGGCGGCAATTTGCAGAAATTCATCATGGGCCGCGAGATCATGCAGAAGCCCTCGGTTCTGGTGGTCAGCCAGCCGACATGGGGCGTCGATGCCGGGGCCGCTGCGGCGATCCATCAGGCCTTGGTCGATCTGGCGGCAACCGGTTCGGCCATCGTGGTGATTTCGCAAGATCTGGATGAGCTTTTGGCGCTGTGTGACACGCTGGCGGTGATCAACGAAGGCAGGCTTTCGGCACCAATGCAGGTGGCGGGCGCCAATATCGAAGAAATTGGCCTGCTGATGGGCGGGGTGCATGGCGATCCGACTGCGCCAACAAAACTGTCCGAGGAGGTGGTTCATGCGTATTAAGCTGGAAAAGCGACAAACCCCCAGCAGGCTGATGCTGGTGGCGACCCCAGTGGCTTCGGTGCTGCTGACAATGCTGATCGGCGTGGTGGTGTTTGATCTGATCGGCATCAACGGCCAGAAGGCGGTGGTCGATATCTTCCTGACGCCGTTGCTGGCCAGCTATAAGTGGCAAGACGTTGCGGTAAAGGCCGCACCGCTGATCATCATCGCGCTGGGTCTTTCGGTCGGCAACCGCGCGCAAATCTGGAACATCGGTGCCGAGGGCCAGTATGTTATTGGCGCATTATGTGCGGCGGGCGTCGGCATTGCCGCGGGCACCGCAGGCGGTCCGCTGGTGATCACGGCGATGGTGTTGGCGGGCATTATTGGCGGCGCGGCTTGGGCTGCTGGTCCGGCATGGCTGAAAACCCGCTTTGGCGTCAATGAAATCCTGTCAACCCTGATGCTGACCTATGTCTCCTATCAGGTGCTGGGCTATCTGGTCGGCGGCCCGTGGAAAGACCCCAACGGCCGCAACTTCCCCGCCACCGCCCCCTTGGCCGAAAACCAGACCCTGCCGATCCTGTTTCCCGGATCAACCGTGCATCTTGGCGTGCTGATCGCGGTGTTGCTGCCTTTCTTGTTCTGGCTGGTGATGTCGCGCTCGGTGTTCGGCTTTCAGATCCGCGTTGTCGGGTCTGCCCCCCATGCCGCGCGCCACGGCGGCTTTGATGCCAAACAAACCGTCTGGGCCGCGCTTTTGATCGGCGGCGGCATGGCCGGGC
>JAHEDL010000120.1 GCA_024641255.1 Pseudorhodobacter sp. | reverse complement strand
TCTTTGCGATGCCGATTCTGATCACCCTGCTGGCAATCCCGATCCTTGGCGAAAAGGTTGGCCTGCATCGCGGCGTTGCCATTATTGTGGGCTTGCTGGGCGTCATCATCGTGCTGCGTCCGGGGCAAGAACCGTTTGGCTTTGGCCATCTTGCTGCGTTGGCTGCCGCACTGCTGGGTGCCATGACCTCGGTGATCGTGCGCAAGATCGGCCACGAAGAACGCTCGGTCGTGCTGATGCTCTATCCGATGATCGCAAACTTCGTGGTCATGGCGGTGGCGCTGCCCTTCGTCTACATCCCAATCCCGGCCACGCATTTTGGCCTGATGGCGTCGATGGCGCTGTTGGGGCTGGTTGCCGGTATGCTGGCCATCGCCGCCTATCGCCGCGCCCCGGCCATCATCGTCGCCCCGATGCAATATTCGCAGATCATCTGGGCCATCATCTATGGCTTCCTGATTTTCGGCGAAAAGATCGACCTGTGGACAGCCGTCGGCACCGGCGTGATCATTCTGGCGGGCGTCTACATCGTGCTGCGCGAAGACAAGCCCAGCGTGTCGAAAAACCGCCCCGTGCTGGAAACCCGCTCGCGGTTTGAAATGGGCACCTTCCCCCGCATCAGCCTGTGGCTGCGCCTGTTTGACCGCCGCCGCACCCGCGACAAGGTCGAAGGGCTGGCCGGAACCGAAGGCGACGCATAAAAGCGCACGCCCCCTCTTGCAAACCCGCGCGCAACGGTTTAACCCCGCGCCACGGTCGGAGCGTAGCGCAGTCTGGTAGCGCACCTGCTTCGGGAGCAGGGGGTCGGAGGTTCGAATCCTCTCGCTCCGACCAAAATTTCCCGATCCATTTCAGCGGTTAAGACAACCAGCGCAAGCGCGCTGGTTTTGGCGTTTTTGCACAGCTCAAGGCTTGGGCAGGGCCATTGCGCTGGCCCCGCCCGTTCTGCCGCAAACCTTAGCGTTGCCGCCACATCGCCAGAATATAGGCCGCCGTCATCAGATCCAGATGCGCGCCGCCGCCGTTCTTGGCGATGGTGATCTCGTCATCAGACTGCCGCCGATACACGCCCTGCGCCATGTCATAGAAATCGGCCTTGATATCAGCCTCGGTGATCACGCCGCGCGCAATCGGGTCTTTCATCTCGCCAATGTGGTGGATGGTGGTCGCGCGCGAATCAACAAAGATCGAGGCGCGGCGCAGCACCTCATCATCGGCCTCGCGCATGTCGGGGCGATAGGCGCCGATCAGGTCGATGTGCTGGCCGGGGCGCAGCCACTCGCCCTCAATCAGCGGCGAAAGGCTCATGGTGGCGGTGCAGATCACATCCGCCGCCTTCACCGCAGCCTTCAGGTTGGTGGTCGCGGTCACGCGCTTGTCCGCCGCCGCCATCGCCTCTGCCGCAGCGGGCGACCGGTTCCAAATGGTAAAGCGCGCATCGGGCCACAGCGCCGAATAGGCCTGCACCATCGACCGCGCCACATTGCCCGCCCCCACCAGCAAGAAATTCCGGCTGTCCTTGCGCGCCAGCTTGCTGGCCGACAACAGGCTATCGCCGGCGGTCTTGTATTTCGTCACCAGATGAAAATCGACCAAGGCTTCCAACACGCCGGTCTTGTCATTGAACAGGTTCACCGCGCCATTGATGCTGGGCAGGCCGTATTGGGCATTGTCCGGATGCACCGTCGCCACCTTCACCAGCGACGCCAACCCATCGATCCACGCCGCGCGGTTCAGAATGGTATCTTTGCCGCGATACAGAAACAGATCGGCAATCTCGGCGCGCGGCAGGCGGTGACCGGCTTCCAGCGCTTCGCACAGGCCAACCCAGCTTAGTTCGGATTCGGCCTCTGGCCCTACGATTTCGATGCTCATATCCCTGCCTCTTCCTTGCTTAACAGCCCCTCGGCCACCAACCTTGCGGCCCAGCCTTGCCAGCTTTCGAATTGATGCGTCCGCCAGCCCCTGCGGGCGGCCGCGGTGATGTTATCAGCGCGATCGTCGGTGAACAAAAGCCGGTCGGGCGCAATGCCGCAGTCGTCTTCAACCATCTGGAAAATCTGCGGATCAGGCTTGATCACCCCCATCACGCCCGACACATAGCTGCGGTCAAAATCCTGCAGGAACGGCATCTTCGGCAGCGCCGCCGCGAACGTATCGCGACCAAAGTTGGTCAGCGCAAACACCGGCACGCCCTTGGCCCGCAGCGCCCGCTGCAACGCAATCGACCCGTCGATCCGCGGCGAGGCCAGTTCGAACCAGCGGTCGTGCCACATCCTGATTTCCGGCGCCCAATCGGCAAAGCGGTCAGCCCAAGCATAAATCGTGGCCTGAAACGGCGCGCCGGCATCGACCAGATCATTCATGTGGTGCAAATCCACCGCCGCAAACAGCGCCCGCCGCCGGTCGGCCCCGATCACCCGATCGTAAAACGCTTCCGGCTGCCAGCGCGTCAGCACATTGCCAATATCAAAGATCACCGCTTGGGGCTGCAACATCCAGATCCTTCTTCCGACGCAGGGTTTCGCGCCACAGCGTATAAAGCCCCGCCCCACAAATAAGCGCAATCCCTGCCCAAGCGGTTGCATCTGGCCAAGACCCAAACACCATCACGCCCCAGAAAATCGCCATCGGCATCCCGACATATTCAAACGGCGCCACCAGTGCGGCTTCGGTGGTGCGATAGGCCTGGCTCATCATCAAACCGCCCACCCCCACCGCAACCCCGGTCGCCAGAAACGCCCACCAGTCGCCCACCGGCGGCACATGCCAGGGCCGGAACAAAAACTCCCACGTCGACCCCGGCGCCTGCGCCAGATGACCGTCGCCCGCAAACACCCCAAAGCTTAGGCTGACCAGAATGAACCCGCATTGCACAAAGAAATTCAGCGTCATCGCGCTTTCCGTCAGCCGCATACGCCGCGTCATCATATGGCTGGAGGCATAGCAGAACGCCGAAATCAGCACCAAGATCGCCGCAGGCTGTATCACCCCGGCCCCCGGCCGCGTCATGATCACCACCCCCACCATGCCCACCGCAACCGCCGCCCAGCGCCGTGGTCCAACCTGTTCGCGCAAGATCACCGCCGACATCAGCGTGACCAACAGCGGCGCCACAAACGCCGTCGCCACCGCATCAGCCAAGGGCATCAACGACAGGCCGACGAAATAGGTGACATTCGACACCATCACGATCGACACCCGAAACAGGTGGTCCAACGGCCTGCGCGTGCGCAACTGCCGAAATCCGGTTTTCGAAAACCAGATCACGCCAAGCACAATCGCCATGCCCACAAAGGCACGGATCAAGATCACCTGATGCAGCGCATAGGTGCCCGACAGCGCCTTGATCGCCAGATCATTGACCGAAAGCGTAACGCCGCCGCCAAGCGCAAAGAATATACCGGTGACGGGTTTTCTGGAATTGTCAGACATGCGCCCAACTCACTCCAGCTTGGCCAAGGATTCTATCCCGCCCGCGACACTAAAGCTTCGCTTGCCGCACAACCCGCTCTAGCACTTCAAGAAAGCGCGAGCGGTCAGTCTTCGAAAACGGTCGCCCGCCGCCTTGGCGGAACGGATCGGCGCTGCGCAAATCCTGCATCAGGTCGCGCGTGGCCAGCACATTGCCAATATTGGCCGGCGTCAGCTCTTCGCCGTTATGCTTGACCACCTTGGCCCCCGCCGCCACGCATTTTGCCGCCAACGGAATATCGCCGGTAACCACCACATCGCCCTTGCCAACGCGATCGGCGATCCATTTGTCGGCCTCGTCGGGGCCATTTGGCACAAACACGCTTTCCACCAATGGGTTAGGCGATGGCCGAATACCGCCATTCGACACCAGAACCATGCCCATCGCATGCCGGGTCGCCACGCGCTCTGCCTCGATCTTCACCGGGCAGGCATCGGCATCAATGTAAATCTTACCGGTCATGGCGCGGCAAACACCTCGACCCAATAGTATTTCATCGCGTATTTCTGGCCTTTGATCGGCTTGTCGTCGGGTTGATACACCACCGCGATGCCAGTTTCGCTAAGCCCGCAATCCAGCATGTTTTTGCGATGCCCGGCACTTGCCAGCCAATCTTGCATCACCCGCGCCGCCGAAGATTGTCCGGCGGCAATATTTTCCGCCGCAGCGCTATAGCGATAGCCCTGCCGTTTGATCCGCGCGGTAAAGCGGCTGCCGTCCTTGCCGGTATGGCTGAAGAAATTCTTCTCGGCCATCGCGCGGGCATGGGCCTTGGCCGCCGCCGTCAACTTCGGGTTAAGTGTTAGCGCGCCACAGCCTGCGGCACTGCGGGCCTTGTTCACCGCAGCCAGAACCTGCGCCTCAGGTTCGCCCGCAAACATCGGTCCTGCGGCAAACAGTGCCGCCGCCAACACCAAACCCAAAGCTTTAGCCATGCAATGCCCCCGCATGAAATGCGATGTGGTCTTCCATGAAGGTGCTGACAAAGAAATAGCTATGGTCATAGCCTTTCTGCATGCGGAAAGATCCGCCTTGCCGCCGTTCCGCCATCGCCGCCGCCAAGGCTTCGGGCTTCAGCAAATCAAGAAACTGATCAGACGTGCCTTGGTCAATCAAGATCGGGCCATCAAAGCCGCGCTTCTTCATCAGCAACGTCGCATCATGCGGTGCCCAAGCCGCCTCGTCGGCGCCCAGATAGGCGGTGAATTGCTTGCGGCCCCAATCGCTGGCGCTGGGGTTACAAATCGGCGCAAAGGCCGAAACCGAACGGAACCGCCCCGGAAAGCTCATCGCAATGGTCAGTGCGCCGTGGCCACCCATCGAATGGCCGGTGATCGCCTGCGCCGCTTCAGTAATCGGAAACGCGTTGAACAGCACGCGCGGTAGTTCTTCCGTCACATAATCCCACATGCGGAAATTCTTGTCCCACGGGCTTTGCGTGGCGTTCACATAAAACCCCGCGCCCTGCCCCAGATCATAGGCGGCATCGTTCGGCACCTCTTCGCCGCGCGGGCTGGTATCAGGAAACACCAAGGCAATCCCGGCCTCTGCCGCCCAGCGCTGCGCGCCCGCCTTCACCATCGCGTTTTCATGCGTGCAGGTCAGGCCCGAAAGATACCACAGCACCGGAACCGGCCCTTCTTCGGCCTCGGCCGGCAGAAACAGCCCGAAGGTCATCTCGGTGCCTGTCGCCGCTGACGCATGCGAATAAACGCCCTGCACGCCGCCAAATGCCCGATTTTCCGATACGGTTTTCATCGCTGTCCCCTTCACTACGCCACGGCACCCGCCGCCAAACCGACAGACCCCAGAAGCCTGCGGAAATCAAGATCACAACCGCCCTGCGGCCCGCGATCTTGGCCGCAAAATAAGCCTGTGAAGGGGGGATTTGGCTGGCGAAATTTGGCCGGGCAGGCGGGGCACTTGGCCCCCGCCACAGTGCTAAAGGTTAAGAATTGGTAAAATCAACAAGGTCAAAATATTGATTTTAAACACTTAAAAATGGTCCCGAGTTGGGACCACCTCAACCGCCCCCAATCAGCGCCCCCGCCGCGAACACCAAAGCGCCGCCCAGCACCACCTGCAAAGCCGCCCGCAGGAACGGTGTCTCCATATAGCGGTTCTGAATCCAGGCAATCGCCCACAATTCCACAAACACCACCACCATCGCAATCGAAGTGGCGGTCCAGAACTCTGGAATCAGATAGGGCAACGCGTGGCCCAACCCGCCCACCATCGTCATCACCCCCGACGCCAAGCCGCGCTTGAACGGCGACCCCCGCCCCGAAAGCACCCCATCATCATGCGCCGCCTCGGTGAA
>JAHEDL010000118.1 GCA_024641255.1 Pseudorhodobacter sp. | reverse complement strand
CGTTTCCTGACCGCAATCGACCGTTATGACAATTCTACCTTCCGGCTCGGCTATGCCGTGCGTGCAATTTCGCCCGGCACGTTCCATCAGCCTGCGGCATCGGTCGAAGACATGTATCGGCCGGATCTGTCAGGCAGGACCGAAGCCGCCACCGTCACCATCGCAGAGTGATGCGTGCTGCCTATGTCTTTGTTTTGGCGGCAGGTCTTGGGCTTGCCGCCTTTGCACGCGATACGTTGGACATATGGGTCAATGCAACGGTTCTGCCACCATTGCAGGTTGAAACCTCGGTCGAGGTATTGGACCGCAACGGTGCGCTTCTGCGCGCCTATACGGTGGCCGATGGGCGTTGGCGGCTTGGCGTAGACCTTTCACAGGTCGACCCCAGCTATATCGGGGCGCTGCTGGCCTACGAAGACAAGCGGTTTTACGATCATGACGGTGTCGACCCGCAGGCGCTGCTGCGCGCGGCGGCGCAGGCTGTGTGGAACGGGCATATCGTGTCGGGCGGCTCAACGCTGACAATGCAGGTGGCGCGCTTGCTAGAGGAAAGCGGCACTGGCCATGTCGCAGGCAAGATCCGGCAGATGCGCGTTGCGTTGGCGTTGGAACGGCGATTGTCAAAGACGGATATTCTGTCGCTTTATCTGCAACTTGCGCCCTATGGTGGCAATCTTGAAGGCCTGCGCGCCGCGACGCTTTCCTATTACGGCAAAGAACCGCTGCGCTTGACGCCCGCCGAAGCGGCTTTGCTGGTGGCAATCCCGCAAAGCCCAGAAATGCGTCGCCCTGATCGGTCGGTCGCACGCGCCACTGATGCCAGAGATCGGGTT
Organism: Pseudorhodobacter sp.; assembly: GCA_024641255.1. GTDB lineage: Bacteria > Pseudomonadota > Alphaproteobacteria > Rhodobacterales > Rhodobacteraceae > Cypionkella. The sequence goes on along the minus strand of JAHEDL010000118.1, from coordinate 4,969 downwards.
TTGGCGCGTGCGTTGCGCGACGGCTTGATCGACTCTGACCAATTCAACGCGGCCCGAAGCGAGGTTGTGCCTGCGTTACGGCGGCCGTTTCCCGCGCTTGCCCCGCATATGTCAGACCGGATTCTGGCCGAGGAACCTGAAAAAATCCAGCATCAACTGACGTTGAACAAAACGCTGCAAACAAAGCTAGAGCGTTTGGCCTCCGATGTTGTGACTGGGCACGGTGACAAGCTTCAAGTGGCGATTGTGGTCGCCGACCATGCCAGCGGCGAGGTGCTGGCATCCGTCGGGTCGGCCGCATTCCGCGCCGATGCACGCGCAGGGTTTGTTGATATGACACGTGCGATTCGCAGCCCCGGATCAACGCTTAAGCCTTTGATTTATGGGCTGGCATTTGACGAAGGCCTCGCACACCCCGAAACCCTGATCGAAGACAGGCCATCCGATTTCAACGGCTACAAACCGCAAAATTTCGACCGTCAATTTCGGGGCACCATCCGTATTCGTGAGGCTTTGCAACAATCGTTAAACATCCCCGTGGTCGCACTAACCGATGCTTTGGGGCCAGCAAAACTGTTAGGTGCGCTGGACAAAGCGGGGGTGAAATATGACCTGCCGGGGGGGCAAGCAGGGTTGGCGATCGCCTTGGGAGGCATTGGCGTACGGCTAGAGGATATGGTGCAACTTTACGCCAGCATCGCAAGAGGTGGTGTTTCGTTGCCGCTTACCCATCAGATGCACGGCCAACAGGCAGAAGGCCAACGGGTCTTGTCGGCATCGGCTGCATGGCAGGTCGGTGACATTCTGGCGGGGTTGGCACCGCCGCCCGGTGCGCCGGAAAACCGCCTTGCCTACAAAACTGGCACCTCTTATGGCCATCGGGATGCTTGGGCGATTGGGTTTGATGGCCGCCATGTAATCGGAGTGTGGATGGGCAGACCAGACGGCACGCCAGTGCCCGGCGCGTTCGGGGCAGACATGGCAGCACCGGTGCTGTTTCAGGCCTTCGCTCGTCTGAAGCCAGCGCTTACGCCGCAACCTCCGGCGCCGCCCTCGACGCTATTGGTTTCAAACACGCAGTTACCGCAACCCTTGCAGCATTTCCGCAGCCGTAACGCCGCGTTCGAGCCTGAAAAAGACGCCCCCGCCGTGGCCTTTCCGCCCAATGGTGCCGAGGTGGAACTGCTGCCCGAAGGGCTGTTGGTGCGGGTGCAGGGCGGCAAAGCGCCATTCACATGGTTGGCAAACGGCGTGCCCGTGGCCGTTTCCTTGACCGCATCCGAGGTGATGTTGGCAAGCCTAGGCCGCGGTTTTATCACGCTGTCGGTGATAGATGCCGAAGGCAGGTCGGCCCGAAGCCAAGTCCGGCTGCGCTAACCTTAACGTAAGCCTAACAGCATCGCATACCGCCGCGAGGGTACTGCCGCGGAATATGTGGCTGGCCGTGCGCACTACCGCCCGCCGAAAAAGGTCGATCTTCGTCGCCTTATGATGGCTTAACGCGATCCGGGTGGGCGGCCGCGATAGCGGGAATTTCAACCAAATTCGCCACGATTTTCTCAATGCGGGGGAAAGACCTCATGTCAACGCCAACCCGCTGGGCGTTGTAAACCTGCGGCACAAGGCACAGGTCAGCGATGCTGACTCTATCGCCATGGCAGAACCTACGCGTCGTGGTAAGCATGGCTTCAAACGCCGCAAGGCCCTTGGCAATGTAATGGCGCTGCCAGTCATCGGCGGTCATCGCCCCCATATTTGCGACATGGTTGCGCACCGACAGATTACAGATCGGCGCGATTTCCATGGCAATAGCGTAAGCCAGCGCACGAACCTGAGCGCGACCAGCCGCATCGGCGGGCAAAAGCCCACCCCGAGTTTCTGCCAGATATTCAAGGATCGCCAGTGACTGCGTCAGGCGAATTCCGTCAATTTCTAATGTGGGAACAAGACCTTGCGGATTTCGCGCCGTATACTCAACTGACCGCTGTTCACCTTTGACCAGATCAACCGATGTGCTGTCATAGGCTATGTCGCACAGATTCAATGCCATGCGGACACGGTAGGCGGCAGAAGACCGCCAGTAGTCGTAAAGATGAGTCATTTTGCATCCAAAAGGCGTAAAAGCGCGGTGCGGAACGCCGGGGCTTCGGCGGCAAGCTGAGCCAAAATCTCGGCCTGATAGGCGTTGGCAATCGGCACAATGCGCGCAAACAGCGTACGACCCGCGTCGGTAAGGCGCATATCCAGCAACCGGCGGTCTTCGGGGTTTGCGCGCTTTTCGATCAAGCCCGAAGCCTCGAGCCGCGCGGCGGCACGGCTGATCTTGGATTTATCCATATCGACCCGCGCCTGCACCTCGCGGACCGAAACCTGATCCGATTGCGCCAGATGCGCCAGCACCCGCCATTCGGGGATCGTCAGGCCGAATTCGGCGCGATACCGTTCGGCAAACTGCTTGGAAACCCGGCTGGAGACGACCGCAAGTTGGTATGGAAGAAAGGTCGAAAGGTCAAAACTCATAATCCGGCCCCCTGTTTTGCCTTAGCCTGCCGTTTGCTGGTCGATTTCGCAAGGTGCTGCGGTTGACACTTGGCAAGGCGCAAGGGAAACCATGGGCGGCAAACCGGAGAGCAACGTGCGCGAGCTAGTTAAAACCAATGCGGCCCTGTTGCTGGTGGGGATTGCGACCTTTGTGCTGATGGGTGCCGGACAATCGCTGTACGGGCCAGCGCTGCCAGCGTTTTCGCGCGCCTTCGATATCAGCGTTGCGGCGGCGGGCCTGCTGATTTCGGCGCATTGGGTCGGCTGTGCGCTGGGGGTGGCGGGAATGTTCGTCTGGGGTCAGAAAGCCACGCCGCAACTGGTGGTGGTGATTATGGCACTGGGCGCGGCATTGCTGGCATCAGGGTTTAGCTGGGCGGTGACGCTGCTGGGCGCGCTGATGTTCGGCGCAGGTTACGGCTGCGCGACAGTTGTGTTTAACCCACGGATGTTGAAGGCTTTCGGCCCGCGTGGCCCCGCGATGTTAAGCCTGCTGAACGCCACTTTCGGCATCGGCGCCATTGGTGCGCCGCTGGTTTTCGTGGCGCTGGACAACAATCCCGGCCTGAGCTTTGGCGTTTGTGCCGGTATTGGCGCGGTGATTGCGGCACTCGCGCGCCCGGCCGGACGGGGTGCTGCCGCGACCGTTAGCACCAGCACCAAAACCTTTCGACCACATTGGCCAATTTTGGGATTTGGCATGTGTGCAATTGCGATCGAGGCCTGCCTGATCGGACTTGGCCCCACTGCGCTGATCAAAGCTGGCGAGACTGAAACCCACGCCGCACAATTGCTTTCGGGGTTCTTTCTTGCTTTTCTGGCCGCCCGCGTCACCCTGATTTTTGTGGCCCACCGTTTGCCATCGTTCACGCTGTTTACACTGGCGCTAAGTGGTGCCTGCCTGTCGGCACTATCGGCCGTGCTGTGGGCAGCCGGCCCGAGCTTTGTCGTACTAGGCTTTTTCGCTGGCCAGTTTTTTCCATCAGAATATGTTACCGCTGCCCGCAAGATGGGCGACCATCCGCGCGTTGCACCGACAGTAATTGCCGCAGGTCTGGTGGGCGGTATCTTTGCGCCAATGCTGATGTCGCCAATGCTTGGGTTTATGGGGCCAAATGGCTTTTTTTGGACAATCGCTGCCGCAACGGCCGCACTTAGTCTGGCCGCGATTGCCAGCCTACGAAGCATGAACCGCTAACCATTCTTACACGGTATGTTTGGGGTGCCATGAGGGGGCAAGTGATCTGCTATTGACTTCGTTGCAGTTGCAACGATAATTCAAGCCGCAAAGACTCATCATATCCCGCAGCAAGGCCGCCATGACCGCGCAACGCCCCCTTCGTCAGATGATTCAAGCCACCACTCCGGTTGGCACACAGCCCGGCTATATGCCCGGCTTCGGCAATGACTTTGAAACCGAGGCCCTGCCCGGCGCCTTGCCGCAGGGGATGAACAGCCCGCAGAAATGCAATTATGGCCTATATGGCGAACAGTTGTCCGGCACCGCGTTTACCGCGCCAAGCCACCAGAACGAACGGACATGGTGTTATCGGATCCGGCCTTCGGTGAAACACACGCATCGCTTTGAAAAGATCGATGCTCCTCATTGGAAATCCGCCCCGAACATCGACCCCGATGTGATTTCGCTGGGTCAGTATCGCTGGGATCCGTTGCCACATACCGACGCCGCGTTGACCTGGGTGACAGGTATGCACACAATGACCACGGCAGGCGATGTGAACACGCAGGTCGGCATGGCCAGCCATATCTACCTTGTGACTGAATCGATGGTCGATGACTATTTCTTCAGCGCCGATAGTGAGCTTTTGGTCGTACCGCAGCAGGGCAAGCTGCGGTTTTGCACCGAACTGGGCATCATCGACCTGCAGCCGCAGGAAATCGCGGTGATTCCAAGGGGGCTTGTCTATCGGGTAGAGGTGCTTGAGGGCCCGTGCCGTGGCTTTGTCTGCGAAAATTATGGCCAGAAGTTCACATTGCCCGGCCGCGGCCCGATTGGCGCGAACTGCATGGCGAACCCCCGCGATTTCAAGACTCCGGTGGCCGCCTTCGAAGACCGCGAAGTGCCATCGACTGTCACCGTAAAATGGTGCGGCCAATTCCACAAAACCCGCATCGGGCATAGCCCGTTGGACGTGGTGGCATGGCATGGCAACTACGCCCCGGTGAAATACGATCTGCGCACTTATTGCCCGGTTGGCGCCATCCTGTTCGACCACCCGGACCCGTCGATTTTTACGGTTCTGACTGCGCCGTCAGGCGTGGAAGGCACCGCGAATATTGATTTCGTGCTGTTCCGCGAACGCTGGATGGTGGCAGAAAACACATTCCGCCCGCCATGGTATCACAAAAACATCATGTCCGAGATGATGGGCAATATTTATGGCGTCTATGATGCCAAACCCAAAGG
>JAHEDL010000117.1 GCA_024641255.1 Pseudorhodobacter sp. | reverse complement strand
TGCGGTTTGACATCCAGCAAGAGCTTTTCGGCATCGGCCAGTTCCTTGGGGTCAACCGAGTTGAAGGAATAGCCAAAATATTTCAGCGCGTTGCCGATGGTGGTTAGCTGGTAATCATGCACCATGGTGCGGCCCGAAAACTCGGCCATGGTGATATCCCAGAACTCTTTCCACGAGGTCAGCTTCTTGCCGCCGGTTTGCGAAGTGTTCACCGCATAACCGGTGGTGCCCCAGTTGCGCGACACCGCGTAAACCTTGCCGTCAACCGTGCCGGGTTCGGCAAAACGCGGATCGAACGAAGCAAGATCATAGTTGGGGATGCGCGCCAGATCCAAAGGTTCGATCAGGTCTTCGGCGACATAGGTGCTGATGGTGTAATTGGTTGGAACAAACACATCCCAACCCGAACCGCCTGCTTGCAGTTTGGCAAGCATTTCTTCGTTCGATCCGAAAACGCTCATGTCCACAGCCGCACCTGTTGCGGCCTGGAATGCCTCAAAGTTTGCCGGATCATGGTAGTTCGGCCAGCTTGCCAGCACCACACGGTCCCCGATGCCCGATTGCGCCCAAGCCGCCCCGCGCAGACCCGGCAGCGCCGAACCCAAAACGCCCGTCGCAACGCCCAAGCCGGTCACGCCCAGAAAATGCCGGCGCGACACCGAGCCTTTCTTGTAACGCAGCAACTCTGCAATAAACTTTTCCCGTGAGATGGTGTCATTCCGGTCTGTCATGGTCATTCTCCCAGTTGGTTTTTTGTTATTTTCAGTCATCCGCAAGCAGCAACGCTGCGCCGTCTTGCCAATTTGCATGGGCGCTGTCGCCCGGTTCAAAGCCGCCTTCGCTGGCCTCGGCCTGCCGGGATACCAGCACCAGAAACGCGCCCAGATCGGCGTGTTTCACCAGATATTCGGTATGTTCGCCCAAGAAGATCCGGGTCTGCACCTGCACCGGCAGGCTAACGCCCGCGCCGGGGTGCCGTGTCAGGCTGATCTGTTCGGGGCGCAGGCTGGCAAAGGCGGCCTGCCCCGCCGTCAGGCTTTGGGTTGTATGGCCTGAAATGCGATGTCCCGTCGCCGTCAGGCTGGCGCCACCGGCATCGACGGTGCCTGCAAAGAAGTTCGATTTTCCGACAAAATCCGCGACATAGCGGTTCATTGGCCGATCATAAAGGTCGCGCGGGCTGCCGACCTGCACGATGCGGCCACCGCGCATGATGCAGATACGGTCGCTCATCGACAGGGCTTCTTCCTGATCATGCGTCACCAGCACGAAGGTGATACCAAGGCTGCGCTGCAAGGTCTGCAATTCGATCTGCATGTCGCGGCGCAGCTTTTTGTCCAGCGCGGCCATCGGTTCATCGAGCAGCAAAAGCTTGGGTTGGTTGATGATCGCCCGCGCCAATGCGACGCGCTGCTGCTGACCGCCCGACATCTCCCATATCCGGCGCGGGCCGTAGCCCGGCAGACGCACGGTGTCCAAGGCCTTGTCGACAGCTTTGGCAATCTGGGCCAACGACAAGCGGGGGCGCTGTTGGCGCAGGCCATAGCCGATGTTTTCGGCCACGGTCAGGTGCGGGAACAAAGCGTAGTGCTGAAACACCATGTTCACCGGACGGCGATAGGCAGGCAGGTCGTTTACCACCTGCCCGTCCAGCAACACCTGCCCCGATGTCGGCGCTTCAAACCCCGCCAGCATCCGCAGCGCCGTGGTTTTGCCACAGCCCGACGGGCCGAGAAAGGAAAGAAACTCGCCCCGTTTGATCGACAGGTTCAGATCATCTGCTGCAAGCACCGCACCAAACTGTTTGGAGGCGTGGCGCAGTTCTGCAATCGGGGCGTCGTTCAGGGATTGGTTGCTTTTCATCCGCCAGCACATATGCTTGATTTCAGCATAAAGCGTAGGAAAGGTGCTATTCGTTGTATATATCACAAATAGCATATATGCCGAAAACAGGTGCGCCCTATGCGTGAGACCGCATGGATGCCGTTGATCGGTGCCGCCATATCGGCGATTGGCACGCCGAATCTGCCCGCAGCGCTTGCCACGCTGTTGCGCGCGGTTGCGCCCTATACCTACACCGTGATTTTCGGCTACTGCGGCACTGCGCGACCGCTGGATTTGTTTGACGATTTTCCAGCTGGCAAGCGCAAGATTTTCGTGACCGACTATCAAGACGGTCCGTATCTGTTGGACCCGTTCTTTTTGGCTGCCAGCAAACCTGTTGCGGCAGGGTTATATCGCATCCGCGATCTGGCGCCGGACAGGTTTTATCAGGGCGAATATTTTCGCAATTACTATGTGCAAACCGGGCTGGCCGAGGAAATTGCGTTTTTCGCGCCGCTGCGCGATGGTGCCACTGTAGTGCTTTCGATGATGCGAGACGAAAAGCCGTTCTCTGCCCGTGAGTTGCGCGCGCTGGACGACATCCGCCCGGTGATCGAAGCCTGCGTCCACCGTCATTGGGCAGACCTTGCTGACAGGTTTGCGGCCGTCGCGCCGGTAAAAGGGGTTCCACAGCAAAACCAGATAGAGCAGTCTTTTCAAAGCTTTGGTCAGGGCGTGTTGACAGGGCGCGAACGCGAGATCGTTGAATACACCCTAAAGGGCCATTCGGCAGAGGCAACGGGCCGTATCCTTGGCATCGCGCCGGGAACCGTTCGCATTCATCGGCGCAATATCTATGCAAAGCTGCAGATCAGTTCGCAGGGTGAGCTGTTTTCGCAGTTTATTCAAACCCTTGGTGGTGTTTAAGCGCCCCGGCAGCGCATCGGTCAGGATGCACTAGAAGGCCGCATTGCCGTTAAGTTGTATTGCACCGCCAAGGACGGAATGGAATTTACCAGATACCGTTGAAATTCTACCGAAATCGGGCTTTGTACCCGACCGTCGCGTTGCAAAATTCCAACCGCCCGGCAACAACTGGCATCCGCAAGCGGCAGCGCACACAGGCCCGCAGGCAAGGCAAGCGTTGCCAAGCCCGGCAACAGGGTCACGCCGACATGCGCCTGAACCATTGCCAGCAGCGATGTGACATTGCGCACACGCAATTTGGCGCTTGCTGCAATGGCCAGAAAATCTGGCGTTGAAATCAGCCGGGTGGTTTCATTCAAGATCCATGTGGCACTGGCGACATCAGACCAAGGCAACGGATGCGGCAGGGTGGCGAAGGCCGAGTCTGTTCTGCAAACCAACTTCAGCTGGTCCTGAAACAACGGCGTATAAAGCAGCGTTTCTTCAATCCCAGCCGGGCTTCCGATGCCCAGATCGGCCTGCCCCGTCGCCACCAGATGGCGCACATCGGCGCTGTCGGTGTCGACCAGATCGACCTGCGCTTCGTGGCGGCTGGCCAGAAAGCCGCGCAGCAGGTCGGGGATCAACCGTGACGCAACCGATGGCACCGAAGCGAGCCGCAGCCGACCACTGTTGCCCTTCGCATAGGTTTCGATGAGCGCTACCGCGCTGTCATGATCACGCAGCAACACCGTCGCCACGCCCTGCACAAACTGGCCCAGATCGGTCAGGCTGTGCTTGCGGTCGGTTTCGAACAAGGGGGCACCGAGCTGATCTTCCACCTGCTTCAACGTCATCGAGATCGCCGATTGGGTGCGAAACAGGCGGTCGGCAGCGTCTTTGATGTTGCCGCATTCGGCAACGGTCACAAAGACGCGCAGGGCTTCGGTGCGCAGCATGACAAGGCCAGTTCAGGAAAGTTGAAATTCAGTCCAAGAATAGTCGTTTGATTGAAGCGGGTCAAAGCCCGAAACTGCCGCAATCAGGCAGTGGGGGACGCGATGACCGACAGGCACATGACATTGGACGAGGTAGAGGCGCTTGCAAAGGCCGCGCTTCGGGCAGCGGGCGCGCAGGAAAGCGCGGCGGCTGCCGTGGCACGGTCGACCCGACTGGCCGAAAGGGATGGCATCCGCAGCCATGGCCTGCTGTATATCCCGATCTATGCCGAGCATCTGCGCTGCGGCAAGGTTGATGTCAGCGCGGTTCCAGTGGTGACGCAGCCCCGCCCCACCAGTATCCGCGTTGATGCCGCGCATGGCTTTGCCCATACCGCCATCGATGCAGGCTGGCAGGATTTCACCGCCGCCGCCCGCACCTGCGGCATGGCGGCGCTGACCCTGCACCGGTCGTACAACTGCGGCGTGTTGGGGCATCATGCCGAACGGTTGGCCGAAGCGGGTTTGCTTGGCCTGTGCTTTACCCATGCCCCGGCCTCGATTGCCCCTGTGGGTGGTCATGTGCCGGTGATCGGGACCAATCCCTTTGCGATGGCGGTGCCCGATGGCGAGGGCGGGGCGTTGCTGGTCATTGATCAATCGGCCAGCGTGGTGGCGAAATCCGAAGTTTTACTGCGTGCGCGTCAGGGCAAACCGATAGCCGAAGGCTGGGCGCTGGATGCCAGCGGGCAACCCACCACCGATGCCGAGGCGGCCCTGAAGGGGTCGATGTTGCCTGCGGGCGGGGTAAAGGGATTTGGCATCGGGCTGATGGTGGAAATCATGGCCGCTGCCCTTGCGGGCGCAGAACTAAGCGCCGATGCCAGCCCGTTTTCCGGCACCGCAGGCGGGCCGCCCGCCACCGGGCAATGCTTTCTGGCCTTTGATCCCGCCGGATTTTCGGGGTCGGGTTTCGGGCCAAGGGTGCAGCGGTTGGTGGGGCTGATTTCTGCCCAGAGCGGCGCGCGGCTGGCGGGCAGCCGCCGCAAGGTAAACCGGGCACGGATCGAAGCCGAGGGCGTGACGGTGGATCACGCGCTTTACGACCGGATCACCGCATTACTTCAGAAAAGTTGAAATCTGTATAAATTGTATTCGATTGATTGAAGCAGCGCCTCTGGGGCAACCTGCCCTTGCCACAAACGCTGCCCGCGCCGCGCGGCCATAACGAACGGGGAGTCCAATGAAACATATGTTCAAACTCGCCACCGTCACGCTTGTGGTGCGCGGGTGGTTGCGGGCACCGCGCAGTCTGATGTGGTGCTTCAGGCGCATCAGCCGGTCGAGGCGGCCTTTGCCGCACTGGCCGCAAGCGATGTTCCGATTGCGGTGCAGGACGGAACGGCAAGTTTGCTGGGGTATTGACGCGGCAGGCCGTGTTTCAGGCGCTGGCACGGCAATGACACAGGCGACAGCCCAGACGAAGGCTACTGGCAGGACCAAGGCAGGGAAACAGCATGACAGTTGAAACGCGCAACCATATCGCAGGCCGCTGGCACGATGGGGCAACCACGGTTGAAAACCGCAATCCGTCTGACCTGCGCGATGTGATCGGCCATTTTGCCCAAGCCAGCACCGCGCAGGTGGACGAGGCCGTTGCCGCAGCCCGCGCGGCGCAACCCTTGTGGTGGGCGGCAGGTATCCAGAAGCGGCACGATGTTCTGATGGCGATCGGCACCGAATTGATGGCCCGCGCGGGCGAGATCGGCACGCTTCTGGCGCGCGAAGAGGGCAAGACGCTGGCCGAAGGCAAGGGCGAGGTTTACCGCGCCGGACAGTTCTTTAGCTATTACGCCGCCGAAGCGTTACGGCTGATCGGCGACCATGCCCAAAGCGTGCGCCCCGGCATTGAAATCGACGTGCGGCGCGAGGCTTTGGGCGTGGTGGCGATCATCAGCCCCTGGAATTTTCCGGTGGCAACACCCGCATGGAAAATCGCGCCCGCCTTGGCCTTTGGCAATGCGGTGGTCTGGAAACCGGCCAATCTGACGCCTGCCAGCGCGGTGGCCCTGACCGAGATCATCACGCGGCAGGATATTCCGGCGGGGCTGTTCAATCTGGTGGCGGGGGCTGGCCGCGATGTGGG
>JAHEDL010000107.1 GCA_024641255.1 Pseudorhodobacter sp. | reverse complement strand
GAATTTGCCTACCGCATGCGTTGGGGCATGATGGAACTGAACTGGAACGAAGATCTTGCCTTCGTTTACGAAACCCGCGCGGGCGTTGGCGGTGTTTCCGGTGTTGAAAACACCGACGGCAGCCGCAAATTTGTCGTCGACTTCGGCGGCGGCCTGCTGGCGACCCTGCCCGACGACGCCAAGATCGAACCCGTCCTGAACATTTCCGGCGGCGAGATCGTAACGCAAACCCTTTCGAAGATCGCAGGGCAGCCCATCTGGCGCTTGGTGATCGACGTAAAAGGTACCAAAGACGCCGTCATCGAGATGGGCGCACATGTGCGCGGCTACGGCCGCAAACTGACCGAAAACTGGCTTTACCAATGGATTGTGGTGTAATGGACGCGACGATGAACAACCGCAGCTTTCTGCCTGCTGAAAGCGATCTGGTTGCAGGGCTGCCGCATGCGCCGCTTGCGATGCCGAAACAAATGCTAGAACGTGCGCCGCGTGGCCTGATGGCCCGGCTGTTGGGGTGGATAACCCCCGGCACGACGCGCGCGGAAGGCTAAGCCATGTCAAACCGAGGTTCGGCAAACAACTCCGCCCAAACGGGCGGAGTCGAAACATTTGTGTCGCGTGGCTTGGTGCTGGTTGCCAGTGTTGTCGCCGCCGTTTCGGCCGGACTTGTGTTTTACAGCTATGGCACCGCCGATGGGCCGGATCATGTCGATGTCATCCGCGCCCTGCTGATGACGATTTCAACATGGTGGCTGGCATGGGGCGCTGCACAGGGCCTTCTGGGCCTGACCTCGCGGCCAAAACCGCCTGCCTTGCGCCAAAACGGGCCGATTCGTGGCCGCACCGCAATTTTGGTGCCGGTCTATAACGAAGACCCGCAGATCACCTTTGCCCGTATCGCGGCGATGGACGCCTCATTGGCGGCAACTGGCGAAGCTGGGGTGTTTCATTTTGCGGTGTTGTCAGACACCCGCAACGACACCATTGCGCAACAAGAACGCCAGTGGTTCGCGCATCTGGTCAAAGCCCGCAACGGCACCGACCGCATGTTTTACCGCCGCCGTATTGCCAACACTGGCAAAAAAGCCGGCAACATCGAAGAATTCATTACCTCGGCCGGTGCTGCCTATGATTACGCCATCATCCTGGATGCCGACAGCCTGATGGAAGGCGCCACCATCGTCGAGATGATCCGCCGGATGGAAGGCGACCCCAAGCTTGGCCTGCTGCAGTCGCTGCCCAAAGTCGTCCGGGCAAGCTCGCGGTTTGGCCGCGCGATGCAGTTTTCCGCCTCGTTCTATTCGCCCATCTTCGCGCGCGGCCTTGCCATGATGCAGGGCGCCACCGGCCCGTTCTGGGGCCACAACGCCGCCGTGCGTGTGCGCGCCTTTGCCGAAAGCTGCGGTCTGCCAGAACTGTCTGGCCCGCCCCCGTTTGGCGGCCATATCTTAAGCCATGACTATGTCGAAGCCGCACTTCTGGCGCGGGCAGGCTGGCGCGTGCGCGTCGATGACGATCTTGAAGGCTCTTACGAAGAAGGCCCCGAAAACATCATCGACCACGCCAAGCGCGACCGCCGCTGGTGCCAAGGCAACCTGCAACACGCCCGCTTGGTCGCCGCACCCGGCCTGAAAGCATGGAGCCGATTCGTCTTTGTGCAAGGCATCTTCGCCTATATCGCGCCGGTGTTCTGGCTCGCGTTCATTCTGGCATCAATCGCTGCGCCCTACTTTGCCCCCGGCCCCGATTATTTCCCCGATCCGTTCTGGCCCTTCCCGGTCTTTCCGCCAGACGCCACCTCGAAGGCTGTCGGTCTGGCCGTCGGCATCTTTGGCCTGCTGCTGCTGCCCAAGTTGCTGATCGTGCTGGATGCGGCAAGCGCCAAGCGCGTCGGCGGTTTTGGCGGCACCTTGCGCGCGGCATCTTCCACCTTCGCGGAACTGCTGCTGTCGTCGATCACCGCCCCGATTTTTCTGATGTTTCAAACCAGATCGGTGTCGCAAGTCTTGATGCGGCGCGATGGCGGCTGGCCCGCCAACAACCGCGGCGACGGCTCTTTAACGATCGCAGATGCTTGGGCCGCCAGCTGGTGGATCACCGCAACCGGCAGCACCGGGCTTTTGCTGACATGGCAACTCGCCCCCGCCCTGCTGACGTGGATGCTGCCCGTCGCCCTGCCGATGGTGGCAGCCCCGGCCATCATCGCGTGGTCATCGCGGCCGCAGCAAGGCTCGCTGTTCGAAGTGCCTTCCGACGGCAATCCGCCAAACGTGCTGCAACTGCATGATGCCTACCTTGCCGACTGGTCCCGTTTCGTGGCAGAGGGACGTGCCACGGAACGGACCCTTGTGAATGCCTAATAAAAGATCGACCGGCGTAAAAACCGGCACGCGCGACCTGCGCCTTGATGTCTTCCGGGGCCTTTGCCTTGTGATGATCTATATAAATCATATTCCGGGCAATCTGTTCGAGAATTACACCTCGCGCAATTTCGGTTTTTCCGACTCTGCCGAAGGTTTCGTTTTCATGTCGGGCGTTGCCGCGGGCTTGGCCTATGTCACGCCGTTCCGGCACGGGTTTTCGTGGCAAGGCATCGGTCGGGTATGGCGGCGCGCGTGGACGCTTTATCTGGTCCACGCCATGACAACCTTGGCCGCCCTTGGCATCCTGTCTTACGGCGCGCTTTACCTTGGCGCGGGCAGCATCATGACCCGCAACAACTTTGGCGAATTTCTAACCCAACCGCTTGCCGTCCATGCCGCGATGCCGCTGCTGTTCTATCAGCTGGGCTACGTAAACATCTTGCCGATGTATATGGTCATGCTGTTGCTGGCGCCATTCATGCTATGGGCGGCCTTGCGTCGGCCCTATCTGCTTTGGGGCGTCTCTGCCGCTATCTGGCTTGGCGCCGGGCTCTGGCATTGGAACCTGCCCAACCGCCCGCTTGGCGGCGGATGGTTCTTCAACCCGATCTCGTGGCAGTTCATCTTCTGCACAGGGCTTTTGACCGGAGTCGCGCTAAAAGACGGCAAACGCTTCTTGCCGGTCGCGCTTTCGATGCAAATCCTGACCGGCTGCCTGCTGCTGCTCGCAGCGTTCGCCACGCAAATCACCGCAGTGTCGCTTGCCGTCGGCCACAGCCTTTGGATGCTGCAAGAAATGGGCCTGCCCTATATCTTCACCACCTTTGACAAAACCTTCGAAACTGCGCCACGGCTGTTCCACATCTTTGCCTTGGCCTATTTCCTGTCCACCTTCGCAACCGTGCGGCGGATCGTATCGCACCGCAGCATGGCGCCCTTGGCGCTGCTGGGCCGCAACTCGCTGCCAATCTTCGCGGCAGGCAGCCTGCTGGCGCTGGCATCGCAAGTCACCAAGGCAGCCCTTCCCGCAACTTTCGCGCTAGACGCTTTGCTGGTGTTTGGAGGCTTGGGCGCGCAGTTGTTATTTGCCTACGCATTGGAAAAGGGCCGCCTGTCGCGTTAGCGCAGCGGCCCTTTCAAACACATATCCGCGTTGCTGGCTTAGAACAGCACCTTGAACACGTTGCCACGGTTATCGGTGGCCGTGCCGGTGCCGCTGGTTGTGCCGCTGCCCATCACAAAATTGCCTTGCACCCGAGTGCCATCCTTGCAGATCGCATAAATCTCGCCCGAATTTACGCCGCCCACCGTTTCAACATTGGTGCCCAGATTGCCGCCAGGCCCTCCGCCCAGGCTCAGCGACAAGCCTTTCTTATGCGTAACAACCTTGGGCGCAACCGAGGTCCAGGTGCCGTCGCATTTCGTGCCATCCGGCATCCAAAACTTCAGCCGACCCGAATTTTCATCCGCGCGCCGCGCCTTGGCGTGAATGACCGGCGGCGGCGAAACCTCCGACATCGGGCCATCAATCGGATACATCTGCATCTCTGACGCCGAGCCGCAGGCGGCAAGACCCGAAAGAGCGATGAGAGCGAGCATTCTAACGTGCATGGAGATCCTTTCCGAGCCGCTGTTTGGCACATGATCGGCGCGATCATTTCGAAAATCACGCGACACGGGATCGCAACTTTCCAACCAGCTTATTTCGCGCGACAAGTCAGTGATTTTGTCAGGATTGTCAAGAGAAGCGAACACCCCCAACACTGCCTTGCCCCAGCGAAAGCAGCGGTTTTCCGCAACTTTGCCCCGCGGCCAAAGCCCCAAAGCCGCTACCCAAACCAAAAGGGCGGGCACCAGGCCCGCCCCCTTGCGCAATCGCAACCAATCAGGGGATCAGCCGCGCAATAATCAGATCTGCCGCTTCTTCCGGGCTGACCAACGTGGTGTCGATCACGATCTCGGCGTTGTTGGGCGTCTCGTAGGGCGAATCGATGCCGGTGAAATTCTTCAACGCCCCCGACCGCGCCTTGGCATAAAGCCCCTTCACATCGCGCGACTCTGCCACCTCCAGCGGGGTGTCGATGAACACTTCCACAAATTCGCCCGGCTGCATCATCGACCGCACCATATCGCGTTCCGACCGGAACGGCGAAATAAACGCCGTGATCACGATCAGACCTGCATCGGTCATCAGCTTGGCCACCTCGCCAACCCGGCGAATGTTTTCCACCCGATCCGCATCGGTAAAGCCAAGATCCTTGTTCAGACCGTGGCGCACGTTGTCGCCATCCAACAAGAACGTGTGCCGGTTCATCCGCGCCAGCTTCTTTTCAACAATATTGGCGATGGTCGATTTACCCGACCCGGACAGACCGGTCAGCCACAGCACCGCAGGCTTTTGGTGTTTCATCTGGGCATGATGCGCCCGACCAATGTCGGTGGCCTGCCAGTGAATGTTCTGCGCCCGCCGCAGCGCAAAGTGAATCATCCCCGCCGCAACAGTGTGGTTGGTGATCTTGTCGATCAGAATAAACCCACCCAGATCGCGGTTCTCGGCATAAGGCGCATACGGAATTTCGCGGTCGGTGGTGATGTTGGCCACGCCAATCGCGTTCAGATCCAGCGTCTTGGCGGCAAGATGCTCCATCGTGTTGACGTTGATCTGATATTTCGGATGCTGCACCGTCGCCGAAACCGTCTGGGTGCCAATTTTCAGCCAATAGGCGCGGCCCGGAACCATGTCGGTTTCATCCATCCACACCACGGTGGATTCGAACTGGTCTGCCACTTCCAGCGGCGCCTGCGCCGCAACAATCACCTGCCCGCGCGAACAGTCGATTTCATCGGCCAGCGTCAGCGTAATGGATTGGCCCGCAACGGCTTCGTCAAGATCACCGTCAAGCGTGACAACCCGTGCCACGGTCGAGGTTTTGCCCGAAGGCAGCACCCGCACCGCATCGCCGGGGTGAATGGTGCCGCTGGCGATCAGGCCGGCAAAGCCCCGGAAATCAAGGTTCGGACGGTTGACCCATTGCACCGGCATGCTGAACGGCCGCGCTTGGCTGGCGGTCACGTCAACCTCAACGCTTTCCAGATGCGGCAACAGCGCCGGCCCCTGATACCACGGCATATTTTCGCTATGCGCGGTAATGTTGTCGCCCTTGAAGCCCGAAATCGGCATCGGAATAAACGCGGTGATGCCGATGCTTTCGGCAAAGGCGCGGTAATCGGCAACGATGCGGTCATAAACGGCTTGGTCATAGCCAACCAAGTCCATCTTGTTCACCGCCAGCACCACATGGCGAATCCCCAGCAGATGCACCAAATAGCTGTGGCGACGGGTCTGCGTCAGCACGCCTTTGCGCGCGTCAATCAGAATGACCGCCAAATCCGCCGACGACGCGCCGGTCACCATATTGCGGGTGTATTGTTCGTGGCCGGGGGTATCTGCCACAATGAACTTGCGCTTTTCGGTGGTGAAAAAGC
>JAHEDL010000096.1 GCA_024641255.1 Pseudorhodobacter sp. | reverse complement strand
TGAAATGAAAATACTGGGGTGTTTTGCGGTGATTGCAATGCTGGCCGCTGCGCCGGGCTTTGCCAATGACCAGACCAAAGCCGATGTTTTGGCGCAAAGCCAAGGCGCGCATCACAGCTTTGCCGGTGCTTCGGTCAGCCTTGGGCTTGCCTATGCGGTGACGCGGAATTTCGATGAAAACGTCGCGACGACCGATAACTTCTTTTCTATCAACCAAGCGGACGCAACAGGATCAACGCCGCGCCCGCGGCTTGAGTTGAGCTATGGCTTTGACCTTGGGCAGAATTTGAACCTGTCGCTGAGTGGGTTTCGTGATTTCGGGGTTGCCAAGACTGAGGTGACGCAGGCGACGTTCTTCCAAGACGCGGTGTATCGGTCGTTGCGCGACACGGCGGGGATCACCGTTGCGCCGGGGGTGTATCTGGATGATAGCACGCTGTTTTATGCCAAGTTTGGCGCAATGACCGCCACGCAAAGCTATAGTCGGCCCAACTTTGATATTGCGCTGAACACTGCGGTTTCCGGCACGGTGTTTGGGATTGGCGTGAAGAGGATGGTCGGCGCGCATCGGTTTGTCGGCATTGAATTTAGTCACAGCGATTATGGCATGAACCGGATCGGGTCAGCGGTGCCGTTGGGGATTTATGAGGTGAATGTAAAGTCGCACATGGTCGAAGACAGCATCGTGGCGTCGGTCGGCTATCAGTTCTAAGCGGTGCGAATAGAAAACGGCGCAGCATGGCTGCGCCGTTTGGCATTTTAGCTGGGGCTTTGAGTTACAGCATGCCCGGCACAACCTGATCCGGTGGGCGATGGCCATCGGCAAAGGTTTTGATGTTGATGATGACTTTTTCGCCCATCTCGATCCGGCCTTCGACGGTGGCAGACCCCATATGCGGCAGCAGCACGACATTGGGCAGTTCGCGCAGCAGCGGGTTGATCGCGGTGCCATGTTCGTAAACATCAAGGCCCGCGCCGCCGATTTCGGCCGCTTTCAGGCCACGCGCCAGCGCGTTTTCGTCGATGACTTCGCCGCGTGAGGTGTTGACGATCACGGCCGTGGGTTTCAGCAGTTTCAGCCGGCGGGCGTTCAGCAAATGGAAGGTCGACGGCGTGTGCGGGCAGTTGACCGAGATGATGTCCATGCGGGCGATCATCTGATCCAGGCTTTCCCAATAGGTGGCTTCCAGTTCGGATTCGATTTCCGGGCGGACGCGTTTGCGGTTGTGGTAATGCACCTGCATGCCAAAGGCGCGGGCGCGGCGGGCGACGGCCTGACCGATGCGGCCCATGCCAAGGATGCCAAGGCGACGGCCACCGACGCGGCCCCCCAGCAGGTTCATCGGCGACCAGCCTTCCCACTTGCCGGCCTGCATCAGGCCAAGGCCTTCGGGGATGCGGCGGGTGACGGCAAGGATCAGCGCCAGCGTCATGTCGGCGGTGTCATCGGTGACGGTGCCGGGGGTGTTGGACACCAGAATGCCGCGGCTGCGGGCGGTGGCGACATCGATATGATCAACGCCGGAGCCGTAGTTGGCGATCAGTTTCAGCCGGTCACCGGCCTGCGCGATCAGGCCTGCGTCGATCTGGTCGGTGATGGTGGGCACCAGCACGTCGCAGGTGCGCATCGCCTCGGCCAGCTCTTCGCGGGTCATGGCGGTATCGGGGTCGCGCAGGGTGACGTCGAACAGCTCTTTCATCCGGGTTTCGACCGGTTCCGGCAGACGTCGGGTCACGACAACGTTTAAACGGGTTGCGGGCATGGAGGCCTCCCTGCACTTCCAAATCAGCGTGTTGAGTGGCAAAGTGGCGGGAAGCGGGGCGAGGCACAAGCCCCCGCGATGAAAGAGGCGTCAGGATGAACCGGAAGCAGTTTTTGGCAGGGGTGCTGGCGATGGTCGCGGCGCCGGTTGCGGCACAGGATTTTGCCGCCGATGGGGCGGCGGTGGCGGAAGAAGAAGCGGGAATTACCCCCGAAACCACCCGAAAAGGCCCGCGCGACCCGCATAAGGGGGCGGTGACGAACCTGCCGATCCCGCGCTTTGTCAGCCTGAAGGGCAGCGAGGGCAATGCGCGGCGCGGTCCGGGGCTGACGCATCGCATTGACTGGGTGTTCACCACGTCGGGGATGCCGCTGAAGATCACCGCAGAGCACGAGCATTGGCGGCGGGTCGAGGATTCGGAGGGCATGGGCGGCTGGGTGCATTATTCGTTGCTGTCGGGGGTGCGGACGATTCTGGTGACGCAAGACATGGCCGAGTTTCGCGACGACCCCGAAACCAATGCGATGGTGTCGTTTCAGGCCGAGCAGGGCGTTATTGGCAAGCTGTTGGAATGTAACACTGATTGGTGCCGCGTGAACGCTGGCGGCAACAAGGGCTGGGTTTTGAAGACCGCGCTTTGGGGCGTTGATCCGAATGAGATTTTGACCTGAGCAGCTTTGCAGGCGCAGCAGTGCGCGGCTAACTTGTGCGTCGCGCGGGGGATGTGCATGATAGCACCATCTACATCTGTCGGCCGGACAGACATCGGTTGGCGTGGCGGTGCTTTGGGGTGCCGCGTCTTTCATCGATTCGGGCGTCATCGCCGAAGCATGGTGCCGCGCTGGCTGAATAACTCCGACAGCAAACTGGCGATAGAAAGCCGCGATGTGGCCGCAGATCGGCTGCATTATCTGAGCGATCTGCGGCCCAAAATCGACGTGGTGAATATTGGCTAGGGCGCATAGGGCGCACTGATGGACCGCCCTGCAAAGCCGGAAATCGTGACGGGCAGCCGGATGTTCGTGAACCGCATATCAAGTTCAACGGCCACCAAAGCCAGCGCGAAGCCGATGCGATTGGCACCAGATTGCGCCACGCAGTCCTTGAAGCTTACGCACAAACCTGTTTAACCGCTTGTGACGCGGTTAAACATGACAGCAGGTCACTGCGGAAAGTTGGCGCGGACCGGATTTAGCGGTCGCCGTGGTCTTTGAAAGCCCGCATATTTGCGATAAGCTGTCCCTACACATTTAAATTTTGCATTTTGCAACGCCTCCCTTGAAACGGCACGGGTTAGCGTTTTATATTTTGCCGGAATTACACAACCGTATAACAAGCAGGCACGTCATGAGCGAGCGACGCCCCTACCGCCGCGAGACCGAAGAGCGACGCCGCGAGGATTTGATCCTTGCAGCGCTGGATCTGGTGGCAAGCGGTGGCGTGCAGGCGGCAACGGTGCGCGCCATTGCCGACCGCGCCGGAGTGACGCCGGGGCTGATCCGGCACTACTTTCAAACCAAGGAAGACCTGACGCGGGCGGCCTATCACCGGCTGATGCAACAGATGACCACCGACAGTGCGGCGGTGCTGGACGATGCGCCCACCGACCCGCGGGCGCGGCTGGCGCGGTTTGTGGCGGCATCGGTCAGCCCGCCGGTGGTTGATATCACCTCTGTCGGGCTATGGGCGGGCTTTGTGCATGATGTGCAGCGCGATGTCGCGATGCGCGAAGTTCACAATGCCACCTATCTGGCGTTTCGCGACAAGCTGCAGGAGTTGATTGCGGCGCTGCCGCGCACCGCGCCTGTGGCGCAGTTGCGGCGCGAAGCGATTGCCTGCAATGCGGTGATCGACGGGCTGTGGCTGGAAGGGTCAATCCTGCCAGAGGGCTTTGAGCCCGGCGAAATTGTTGAAATTGTTCTAAGTTCGGTCGGCGCGATTTTGGGGGTCGACTTGGCAAGCACCTATACTCCAGATCGGACACCAGCATGAAATACGCAGCAATCACCGACCGTCTGGCCGATTTGGGCGGGGCGAAATGGGAGGTGCATGCGCTGGCCAAGCAGATGCAGGCCGCAGGCGAACCGGTGATCATGCTGACGATTGGCGAACCGGATGTGGCAACCCCGCCTGCCCTGTTGACCGAAGCCAAGCGTGCGATGGATGCGGGGCGTTTGGGCTATTCGAACGGGCGCGGCGAACCGGGGCTGCTGTCGGCGCTGGCAGCACGCTATTCGGCGCGGACGGGGCGGACGATCTCACCGCAGCAAATCGCCTGCCTGCCCGGCACGCAGACCGCGCTTTATGCGGTACTGCTGACGCTGACCGGACCGGGCGACGAGGTTTTGGTGGGCGATCCGCTTTATGCCACTTACGAAGGTTTGATCGCGTCGACCGGGGCGGTGGCCGTGCCGGTGCCGCTGCGCGCCGAACATGGCTTTCGCATGCAGGCGGCGGATGTGGCGGCGCGGATTACGCCGCAAAGCCGGATGATCTTTCTGAACACGCCGCACAACCCGACCGGGGCGATTTTGCGCCGCGACGAGATTGCCGCGCTGGGGGCTTTGGCGCAGGCGCATGATCTGTGGATGCTGTCGGACGAAGTTTACGAAGAGCTGGTGTTTGACGGCGCAGAGTTTGTGTCGCCCTTCGATATGGCCGATTTGGCAGAGCGGGTGGTGGTGACGGCGTCGATTTCGAAATCGCACGCGGCGCCGGGGTTCCGGTCTGGCTGGTGCGTGGGGCCAGCGGAATTTTCGGCGCGGTTGTTGCCGGTGGCGGAAACCATGCTGTTTGGCAACCAACCGTTCATTGCCGATATGACGGCGATGGCGGTGTCGCAGCCGTCTGATGTGGCCGCAGGGATGCGCACGCGGTTCGCGCGCCGCGCCGGGGTGATTTATGATCGGCTGAACGGCGTGCAGGGTTTGGCGGTGCATCGCCCCGAAGCCGGGATGTTTTCGGTGGTGGATGTGCGGGCGACCGGGCTTTCGGGCGAAGCCTTTGCGCGCAAGCTGTTGGTAGAAGAAAACGTGGCGGTGATGCCGGGGGAAAGCTTTGGCTCGGCGCTGCGGGGCTGGGTGCGGATCAGCCTGACGCAAGACGATGCGTTGGTGGCCGCCGCCTGTGACCGGATTTTGGCGTTTACGGCGCGGCAATTGGGGGCAGCAGTATGATCACGGTCGGGATGCGTCTGGTTGAAGGGCTGGCGGCGCGCGGGGTCGAGGTGGTGTTCGGCATTCCGGGCGTGCACACGGTGGAAATGTATCGCGGCCTGTCAGGGTCGTCGGTGCGGCATGTGACGGCGCGGCACGAACAGGGCTGCGCCTTCATGGCCGACGGCTATGCGCGGGTCTCGGGCAAGCCGGGGGTGGCATTGGTGATCACCGGGCCGGGGATCTTGAACGCGCTGACGGCGATGGGACAATCGAAAGCCGATTCCGTGCCGGTGCTGGTGATTTCCGGCGTCAATCGGCGGGCGTCTTTGGGCAAGGGCCTGGGGCTGCTGCACGAACTGCCGGATCAGGCCGGCATGGTGCGCCCGCTGTGCCCGACGCGGCAGATCACCTCGCCCGATGAGGTGGCCGACGTGCTGGACTGGGCCTTTGCCACCATGGCGACGGGTCGTCCCGGACCGGTGCATATCGAAGTGCCAACCGACGTGATGCCGCTGGACTGTGCGGCCCTGCCCGCCCCCGCCGCACTGCCCGCCGCAGTGGTGCCGGATGTAACGGCTGCCGCTGCGCGGCTGAATGCAGCGCAGCGGGTGGTCATTCTGGCAGGCGGCGGTGCGCGCGGGCAAGACGCGGCGCTGCGGGCGCTGGCCGAACGGCTGGACGGACCAGTGGTGCAGACCGTAAACGCGCGCGGCATGATGCACGGGCATCCGCTGGTGGTGCCGGCCTCGGCGTCACTGGATGCCACGCGTGCAGGCATTGCCGCGGCAGATCAGGTGCTGGCCATCGGCACCGAATTTGGCCCGACCGATTACGACATGTATGTGCGGGGCGGCTTTCCTGACGTGTCGGGGATGATCCGCATCGACATTTGCGCAGAACAACTGGCGCGACATCCCTGTGCCACACCGCTTATCGGTGATGCAGGTGCCACAATGGCGGCGCTGCTGCCGCTGCTGGCGGCGAAATCCGGCGATGGGGCCG
>JAHEDL010000094.1 GCA_024641255.1 Pseudorhodobacter sp. | reverse complement strand
GCAAACGCTCAGGCGATCAGGCGCGCCCCGACACCGAACGCAATTACCTGAAACGGCTACTTGATCTGTTCTGATCTGGCCCGAACGCGGCGGTGCCGCCGCGAAACCGCAGGCGCTTAGGCCTTGCCGCTGGTCAGCCCGTGCAGAAACGCGATTGCGGTTTTCAGCAAACCGTCAAACTGCATCCGCACCCCGTCCACCGCCGCAACATACTGCGTCAGCGCGTTGGACGCCGCCGGGAATTGCAGCGCCAGCTTCGGCGCCATCACATAAACCGCCAACAGCGCCACGCCCAGCAACAGCATCAGCGAAAAGCCGGTGCGAAACCCAGACCCTTTCCGCCCGGCCATGGTTTCGGCCACCGCAGGCTGACTGGCGCGCTTTTCCGAACTGGCCCGCAGGGTGGAATTGATCTCTTCGATTTCCGGCAGCATTTCGCGGCGGCTTTGCGGTTTAACCACCACTTCCGGCTCGACACCCTTCAGCCGCGCCAAACGCCGCGCCACCGCACCGCTGGCTTCCACCGCTTCCAGCCCCAATTCTGGCTGGGTTTCCACCACCGGCGTTTCGGCCTTGCGCACTTCAACCTCGCGCTCGGCCTCTTCGCGCAGCACCGCAAGCACGCTTTCATCAATCCCGCGCCGCAGCGGTTCCGCCGCGACAGGCTCGGGCGTATCCTCCGGCTCGGGGTCTTCATGCGCCACCGCCGCCGTCACGGCGTCGGGCGCATCATACAGGGCCTCTTCGGCGGCCATCTCGGCCTCTACCTCTGGCGGCAGTTGAAACCACGCATGCCCACAGTTTGAACATTGCACATCGCGCCCCGCATCCGGGATCGCCGCAGCGTCCACCTCGTATTCCGCATCACAATTGGGGCACACAAGACGCATTTTTCTACTGTCCGGGCA
Source organism: Pseudorhodobacter sp. (assembly GCA_024641255.1). GTDB lineage: Bacteria > Pseudomonadota > Alphaproteobacteria > Rhodobacterales > Rhodobacteraceae > Cypionkella. The sequence continues at coordinate 5,021 of JAHEDL010000094.1, read as the reverse complement.
AATTCAGGAACGATCCGTAACAAGTTGTAGCAACGAAGGAAACGTTCTGGAAGCCTTTGTCGCGAATGTTGGCCTCTGGCGATTGAATCCGTCCCCGCCTTGGGCAATGGTGCAACGCACATCGCAGCCAAAAGGGGAAATGCCCGGTGATCGCCCTAGAAAACGTCGCTTACAGCTATGGCGGAGGGGAACTTCTGTCCGACATCTCGCTGCGGTTGGCGCCGGGGTCGTTTCACTTTCTGACCGGGCCGTCGGGCGCGGGCAAATCCACCTTTCTGAAACTGTGCTATGGCGAACTGCTGCCCACCGCTGGCCGCATCACCCTGTTTGACCGCGAAGTCCGCGGCCTAAGCCGCGACGACATCGCGCTGACCCGCCGCCGCATCGGCGTGGTGCATCAGGATTGCCAGTTTCTCGATCACCTGCCGCTGGCCGCCAACGTCGCCCTGCCGCTGACCGTGGCGGGCAAACCGTCGGGGGCGCAAGACCTGACCGATCTGCTGACCTGGGTCGGCTTGGGTAACCTTGCCGATGCCCGCCCGCCGCAGCTGTCCGGCGGCGAACGCCAACGCGCCGCCTTGGCCCGCGCCATCATCATGGGCCCCGATGTCATTCTGGCCGATGAACCCACCGGCAACCTGGATTGGGAAATGTCGCTGCGGCTGCTGACCCTGCTGGTCGAACTGAACCGCATGGGCAAAACCGTGCTGATCGCCACCCATGACCTTAACCTGATCCGGCAAGCCAAAAGCCAGATCGCCGCGCGGGTGCTGCGCATCACCAAACGCAAGATCCAACTGGCGGGGGCAGACCTGTGAACCCGCTTTCGTTAATCCGCCCCGACCGTCAGGCCGACCGCGTGGTGCCACCTTCGGGCCATACCGCGTGGCTGACCTCGTTCACCGCAGGTGCCATGGCGTTTCTGGCGGTGTTCGCCATGGCGCTGTCGCTGGCCGCTGGCCGCTTGGCCGACCGCTGGTCAGATGCGTTGGAACGCACCGCCACCGTTCGTCTGTCCGCCCCCGAAGACCAGATGGATCTGCAAACCAAAGCCGTGCTGGAGATTTTGTCCAAAACCCCCGGCATCGCCTCGGCTCGCGCCATGACCGATGACGAACAGCGCGCCCTGCTGGAACCGTGGTTCGGCCCCGATCTGCCGGTCGATGCCCTGCCGCTGCCGCGCCTGATCGAAGTCACCGAAGCCGACAGCGGCTATGACAGCGAAGGCCTGCGCCAACGCCTTGCCGCCGAAGCCCCCGGCGCGGTGCTGGATGATCACACCCGCTGGCGCAGACCCTTGGCGGTGGCCGCGTCGCGGTTGCGGCTGTTGGGCCTGCTGTCAATCGGCCTGATCGGCACCGCCACCGCCGCGATGATCACCTTGGCCGCCAACGCCGCCCTCGCCGCCAATGCGCAAGTCATCCGCGTGCTGCGGCTGGTCGGCGCGCGCGACAGCTATATCGCCCGCGCCTTCGTGCGCCGCTTTACCCTGCGCGCGCTTGGCGGCGCGGCGGTTGGCACCGCGCTTGGCATGCTGGGCGTCGCCCTGCTGCCATCTACCGACACCGCCGGCGGCTTCCTGACCGGCCTTGGCTTTCAAGGCTTTGGCTGGATCTACCCGCTTATCCTGCCGCTGCTTGCCGCCGGAGTGGCCTTCCTTGCCACCCGCGCCAGCGCTTTCCGCAAACTTCAGGAGCTTACCTGATGCCGACCCCAATCCGCTGGCTGCTCTCGCTGGTATTCATTGTGCAAATGTATCTGGCGATGGCCGTGGTGGCCGTGGTCTACCTGCCCTATGCCCTGTTGTCGCGCGATGGCGCGGTCGCCGCCTGCCACGCGTTCTGCTGGTGGGTGCGGCTGTCTTTGCGCGCACTTTGCGGCCTGAAAACCGAAATCCGCGGTCCGGTGCCCACCGGCGAGGTGCTGGTCGCCCCCAAGCATCAAAGCTTTCTTGACATCATCATGATCTACAGCGCCATGCCGCGCGCCAAGTTCATCATGAAAGCCGAACTGCGTTTTGCGCCCTTCCTTGGCTGGTATGCCCTGCGCATCGGCTGTGTGCCGGTCAATCGCGGCAAACGCGGTGCCGCCATTACCAAGATGATGGCCGACGTGCGCTCTGGCGCCTCGCGCCCCGGTCAGTTGGTGATCTATCCGCAAGGCACCCGCGTCGCGCCGGGCGAAAAGCTGCCCTACAAGGCAGGCACCGCTGCGCTTTATTCGCAACTTGGGCAAACCTGCGTGCCGGTTGGGGCCAATGTCGGGCTGTTCTGGCCCAAACACGGCATCCTGCGCCACCCCGGCACCGCAGTTGTCGAATTTTTGCCCGCCATCGAACCCGGTCTGACCAACGCCGAATTCATGGCGCGGCTGGAAGCCGAGGTTGAAACCTCGTCCAACGCCCTGATGGCCGAAGCCGGGTTTCGCGGCTGATGGCAAGCTCTGCCGCCACCATCGACCATATCCTTGATACGGTGCGGCTGCCGCTTTCCAGCCGCAAGATGTTTGGTGAATACGCGCTTTACCTAGACGAAAAGGTGGTGGCGCTGGTCTGCGACGACACTTTGTTCATCAAACCCACCGCCACCTCGCTGGCGCTGCTGCCCGATGCCGAACAGGCTCCGGCCTATCCGGGTGGCAAGAACTGGATCGTCGGGGCCGAAACGCTGGACGACCCCGATCTGTGCGCCCGCGTGCTAAGCGGTGTCGCTGCCGATCTGCCACCGCCCAAACCGAAGAAGCCGAAAAAACCTCGTGCACAGGCCAAACCAAAATGACCGATTGGATCAGCGATCTTGACGCGCTGCACGCCGCCTACGGCACACCGGCAAAGCCCGCACTGGCCAAAGTCACGCCGCATCTGACCCCCAGCTACCGCGCCTTTATCGAAGCGTCGCGGTTCTGTATCCTGACCACCGTTGGCCCCGAAGGCACCGATGGCAGCCCGCGCGGCGACGAAGGCGCGGTTGTCACCGTGCTTGATGCCCAAACCCTTGCCCTGCCCGATTGGAAGGGCAACGAACGCCTTGATTCCCTGCGCAACATCGTCCGCGATGGCCGCGCCAGCCTGATCTTTCTGATCCCCGGCTCTACCACCACCATCCGCGTCAACGGCACCGCCCGCCTGACCACCGATGCCGCACTGTGCGCGCAGTTTGACCGTGGCGGCGTGCATCCGCGCAGCGTGATCGTGCTGCGCATCGCCGAAGTCTACTCGCAATGCGCCCGCGCCCTGCAACGATCCAGCCTGTGGACGGCGGGCGATCAGTCGGCAGGCCTGCCCACCGCCGGGCAAATGCTGCAAGACGCCACCAGCGGCGCGATAGACGGCACCGCCTATGACCACGACCGCGCCACCCGCGCCCATCTGGGTTGGTGGTAACCGCCTTTGCCAAAGCAAAACCGCCGCAAGCCCTGCGGCCCCGGCGGTCTGATTCGTTAAGATTTCCTTAAAATCACAAGGCCAAGCCTTTGATTTATCAAGATTTAAAAAGGTCCCGCGTTGGGACCGTCTTAAATCAGGCCGCCAAACCCTTGGCGCCCATATCCAGAAACTTCTGCCGACGATCCTTGATCAGCGCGTCAGCCTTCTTGCCCGACAGCTCTTTCAGCATGGTTTCAATCGCCTTGCCGACCGCCTCGATGGTTTCCTTGCGGCCGCGCTGCGCCCCGCCCATCGGCTCTTTCACGATCCGGTCGATCACGCCCAGCTTCTGCAAATCCTGCGCCGTCAGCCGCAACGCCTCGGCCGCTTCCCGCATCTTCTCGGCGTCTTTCCACAAGATCGACGCACAGCCTTCCGGGCTGATCACCGAATACACCGAATGCTCCAGCATCGCGATCCGGTTCGCCGTGGCAAACGCCACCGCCCCGCCCGACCCGCCTTCACCGATCACCACCGATATCAGCGGCACGCCGATTTCCAGACATTTCGCCGTCGACCGCGCAATCGCCTCGGCCTGCCCGCGCTCTTCAGCGCCCTTGCCCGGATAAGCGCCGGGCGTGTCGATCAGCGTGATCACCGGCAACCGAAACCGATGCGCCATATCCATCAACCGCACGGCCTTGCGATAGCCCTCGGGCCGCGCCATGCCAAAGTTCCGCTCAATCCGGCTTTTGGTGTCATTGCCCTTTTCGTGGCCGATCACCATCACCGGCGTATCGTTGAACCGCGCCAGACCACCCATCACCGCGTGGTCGTCCGCAAAGCCGCGATCCCCCGCCAAAGGCGTGTATTCGCTGAACAACGCGTCGATGTAATCCTTGGTATGCGGACGGTCCGGGTGCCGCGCCACTTGGCACTTCCGCCACGGCGTCAGATCCTTGTACAGATCCTTCAGCAGCTGCTCGGCCTTGCGATCAAGCGCCTCCGCCTCTTTGCTGACATCCATGCCAGAATTGCCACGCGCCATCGCACGCAACTCTTCTGCCTTGCCTTCGATCTCTGCCAAGGGCTTTTCGAATTCGAGGTAGTTCATGGAGCACTCCATCTTCCGCAGCGTCCTATATGGCCGCGTGGCAGGTGAAATGCAACCAAGCAGGCGCGCCGGCCCGCACCGCCCGCGGTTTCAATGCCCATTTACCCGACAGAAGCCGCCTTCAATGCCGCCGACGCCGATCTGCTTAACAGCGAAGACAGCATCACCACTGCGCCGCCCGCGACCTTTCTGCGGACCGCGCGCTGCCGCCGTCGCCCGCCACTTTGGCAGCACGCCCCATATCTTGCAGCATTCGGCCGCTGACCACGGCGCAAGGGCGGTTAGAGGACATCGCCGCCGCCATTGGCTTTGCGCTCTGCAACCGCAGCCTTTGAGCCGAACTCCAAGATTTCATGCGCGGCCAATCGGTGCTGACCGGCGAAATGCTGGCCCAAGCCCCAAACTGAAACCACAGGCCCCATAAACAGCACAGCCCCGTGGTGACCCACGGGGCGTGCATCCTCCCGATAACGCGACGAGGGGCCTCCTCTCCCATCGCCGCACGGGTATTTGTTAGGGCTAACGTGCTTCCCTTGCGGCAGC
>JAHEDL010000090.1 GCA_024641255.1 Pseudorhodobacter sp. | reverse complement strand
CTGCGGGCAGAAGCCAGCGGCAAGCTTGCAAGTGATGGCAGCGATATTCAGGCAACGCTGGATTTCAGCGATCTTGCCAGCCTTGGCGGCAAATATCGCGGCGCGCTAACCGGCAACGCCCATATGACTGGCACTTTGGCCAAAGGGCGGGTGACCCTAACGGCGCAGGGGCAGGGGCTGCGCGTGGGGCAAGCTCAGGCGGATAAACTGCTGACGGGCACTTCGGTTCTGGGGCTTGATATGGCGCTGGACTCTGGCGCGCTGCGCATCGAACGCGCCAGCTTACGCAACCCGCAGCTAGAGGCAGAGGCCACTGGTCTGGTGCAGGGTGATCAGCAAAAGCTTGATCTGACGGCGAAGCTGACAAACCTTGCCCTGCTGCTGCCCAACTTTCCCGGTGTGCTCAGCGTCGCGGGCACGGCGGTTCAGGATAAAGCCGGGTTGCAATTGGACCTGACGGGCAAAGGCCCGGGGCAGATAAACGCCACAGTCAAAGGCCGCATAGCGCCGGGGTTTAGCAGTGCCGATCTTGCCATCAAAGGCACGGCACAAGCGGCGCTGGCCAATGCTTTCATCGCGCCAAGAGCTATTTCAGGCGCATTGCGCTTTGATCTGAAAATGAAAGGTCCGCTGGCGCTGACATCGCTTTCCGGTCCGATCTCCTTGGCAGAGGGGCGTTTGGCTGACCCGACATTGCACTTTGCCTTTCAAGCGATCACCGCCAAGGCCGATCTTTCCGGGGGGCGTGCGGTGATTGCCAGCACGATGCAGGTTTCATCGGGCGGGCAGATTTCACTGAACGGAACCGCGTCTTTGGCGGCACCGTTCAATGGCGATCTAGCGGTCGATATCAACCACGCAACACTGCGCGACCCCGATCTTTACGAAGCTACGCTGAACGGCGGGCTGACGGTGCAGGGCCCGTTGTTGGGTGGGGCAATGATTGCGGGCAAAATCGCGTTGACCGAAACCGAACTTCGGGTGCCGTCAACTGGCTTTGGCGGTGCGGGCGGCCTGCCCGGATTGGCGCATGTGAATGAACCCGGTGCAGTGCATGCAACGCGGTTGCGCGCTGGGCTTATTGCCACCGGGGGTGCGGTGCGCGGCGTTGTGCGCGGCTTTGGGTTGGACGTTACGCTTTCCGCGCCCAGCCGTTTGTTCGTGCGGGGCCGTGGGCTGGATGCCGAACTGGGGGGCGAGTTGCGGCTTTTGGGCAGCACCACCGCTGTGGCCCCCGCTGGTGCCTTCAACCTGATCCGCGGGCGGCTAGAGATTTTGGGCAAGCGACTGGTGCTTGATCAGGCGACGCTGGAAATGCAGGGCGAACTGGTGCCCTATCTGACAATTTCGGCCAGCACCGAAAATGATGGCATCACCACCGGGGTTTCGATCACCGGGCCCGCGACCGAACCCGTTGTCAGCTTTACCTCTTCCCCGGAGTTGCCAGAGGAGGAAGTGTTGGCGCAGCTGTTGTTCGGACAAAGCCTGACCAATCTTTCGGCGTTTCAGGCGCTGCAACTGGCCAATGCGGTGGCAACGCTGGCCGGTAAAGGTGGCGAAGGCGTGGTTAGCCGGTTGCGCAAGGGCTTTGGTCTGGACAATCTGGATGTGAAAACCGATGCGGCGGGCGGTACGTCGCTTACCGCAGGCAAATATCTGGGCAAGAATATCTACTCTGAAGTGACGCTGGATCAGTTGGGCCAAAGCCAGATCAACCTGAACCTTGATCTTAGCAAATCCATCACCCTGCGCGCGCAGGCCGGGTCGGATGGCAACACGGGTTTGGGTGTTGTAGTGGAAAAAGATTATTGAAACGGTTTGCGGTGGCGGTTGCGCTCTGCATCCACCGCCGCGCCTAGCAGCACCGCATAGGCGCTGACGTAAAGCCACATCATCAGAGCCACCACCGCACCGATAGAGCCGTAAACACGGTTATAGGACGAGAAATTGGCGAGGTAGAGCATGAAGCCCCGCGTCGCCAGCACCCACAGGATCACTGCAACCAATAGGCCCCACGACAAAAGCGGCGGTCGGCTGCGCGAATAATTTGGCCCCAGCCGATATGCCAGACCAACGGCTAGAACCCCGGCCACAATGCCCAGCAACAGGTTGGATTCTGCCAGTGTATAGCGCCGCGCAATTTCGGGCAGATAGGCGGCGATCAGTGGCATCACCACAGCCATGGTCAGCGCCGCAAGCACAAGGCCAACCAAGACAAAGGTCAGCACAATCGCGCGCAACTGGTGCCAATGCCCAGAGCGGTTGGGCAAATGGTGAATGGCGTTCAGACCCCGGATCAGCGCAGCCACCCCGGCCCGCGCCGACCACAGCGCCAAAGCTGTCGACAGCAGCGTTGTCACCCCCAGATTGCCGGTATTGACGCTTAACAGCGCCTCCACCTGATCTGACAGCAGCTTGAACGCCTCTGGCGGCAGGAAATCATGCAGCAATGCCACCTCTTGCCGGATGACAGACGGGTTCGAAATGAAGCCCCAGATGGCGATGATGGCTGCCGCCGCCGGAAAGATCGCCAGAAACGCATAAAACGCCACGCCTGCCGCAATCAGATCCAGCTCTGCCTTCTCGGTGCGCCGGTAATAGCGCAGGATTGCAGCGGCCAGATTGGGGGGCAAAAGGCGTAGGGGCATGTCAGACCCTATGCCTCGTCGTTTTCAAGCCGCAAGCGTAATTCGCGCAGTACGGGAAGAACTGCGCGCACCCGTTCTGCCCCCAAAGCGGTGACAACTTCGGCGATCAGCGGCGAAACCGAGGCAACGGCGGCATCGCGCGCGGCGCGGCCCGCCGGGCTGATAGCCACAAATTTCTGCCGGGCATCGTCCCAGTCGGGGCGAATGTGAATGTGACCCGCCCATTCCAGTTTGGTCAGCGTATTGGTCATCGCCCCGCGCGTGACATGAAACGCGCGTGCCAGTTGCGCGGGTGTGCGTTCTTCGTTCAGGCGGGCCAGATGGTTTAGAACCGAGAAATGCGAAAGCTCCATCCCCTTCGGCAGCGCCTTGGAGATGCGGTTGCGGGCTAGCTGATCGGCCATGAACAGCTCGCCAAACAGGCTGATCGCAAGATCGTCGGTCTTGTCGCTCATGGCCCAGTAAACTCGCGATCATGTGACAACGACGGAACGCGGGCGCGGGCCTTGGCCACCGCGTTCAGATCCAGATCAACAAAGGTAACGCCGGGATCGGTGCCAGCATCGGCCAAAACTTCGCCCCAAGGTGCAATCGCCAGCGCGTGACCATAGGTGTTGCGACCTTTTCCCTGGCTTTCGGGGTGGAAACCGGTTTGCGCCGGAGCCAACACAAAGCAGCCGGTTTCAATCGCGCGGGCGCGCAACAGGGTATGCCAATGCGCGGCACCGGTGATGTGGTTAAAGGCTGCCGGAACAGTGATGATCTGCGCGCCCGCCTGTGCCAAACGTCGATAAAGTTGCGCGAACCGCACGTCATAACACACGGTCATGCCGATCTTTGCGAAATCGGTTTCCGCCAGAACGGCTTTGGTGCCGGGCCGATAGCCTGCGGATTCGCGATACACCTCGGTTTCCGACACGTTCACGTCAAACATGTGGATTTTGTCGTATCGGGCCACAATCTCACCCGCCGGCGACACAAGAAACGACCGATTGGCAAAACGGCCATCGGCATCATGGGTCAGCACGCCCAGCGAGCCGATCAGCAGCCAGATCCGCAGCCTTGCTGCCTCTGCCTGCAAAGCCGCAAGGGTTTCATCCTGTTCTTCATGCCGCAGCACTTTGCGCTGATGGTCGCGGTTGGACGAAAGCGCATTGGTGCATTCTGGTGTCAGAACAAACTGCGCCCCGCCCGCTGCGGCCGCGCGAATATGCACCAAGGTCGTCGGAAGATTTTCCGCCGGATCATCGCCAACGGTCAGTTGCACCAAGGCGGCTTTAACCATGGTCATGCCAGCATCGGGTCAAGCTTGCCGTCATGGTCGAGCGCATGCAGGTCGTCGCAGCCGCCGACATGGGTGCCACCAATAAAGATTTGCGGCACAGACCGGCGGCCCGCGCGTTCGGTCATGGCAACCCGCAGAGCCGGATCGGCACCAACGTCAATCTCGGTATAGGAAACGCCCTTCTTTTTCAGCAGGGCTTTGGCGGCCACGCAATAGGGGCAGGTCTGGGTGGTGTAAATCTCGACAGCTTTCATCGGCAAATCCTTTTGTCTTGGGGTGACTATAAGGATTTAGGCATCCTTCGCAACGCGGGCCAGTGCCAGAACAGAAACCCCAATTGCACCCGCTGCAATGCAGGCCTCTGCCGCTGCAGCAAAGGTCGCGCCAGAGGTCATCACATCATCCACCAGCAAGATATGCCGCCCCGCGATGCGGTTTTCGCGGCGCGGATGCGGGGCAAGTGCATCTGTCATGTTGGCAAAGCGGCTGTCCCGGTCCCGGCCTTCCTGAGAGCCGGTATGGCGGGTGCGAATCAGCAGATCGGGGCAATGATCCAGCCCGGCCATTTTGGCGACAGCGGCAGACAGCAGGGCAGACTGGTTGTAACGCCGCTTGATCAGCCGCAGCCAGTGCAGCGGGATCGGCGCCACCAACATGCCGGGCACAAGCATCGGCTGTGCCGCACGCATCATCCAGCCTGCCGCAGGGCGCGCCAGATCCAGCCTGTCGCCATGTTTGAACGCCAGCACCAAACGGCGCGCGTTGTCTTTATACAGCAGCGCGGCGCGGCCCTGCGACCATGGCCGCGCAATGGTCAGGCAATCATCGCAGCTTTCGGGTTGCCCAAGATCATCGCCCTGTAGCGGCACGCCGCATTGATTGCACACCAACCCGGTGATGAACGGGGTTTCGCGCCAACAATGGCCGCAAAGGCCAAAGTCTGTGGTCACCAAAGCATCGCAGGTCAGGCATTGCGGCGGGTAGATCACGTGCAGTGCGGCTTGCATTCCCATTCCGTCCCCCTATGGTCGCGCGCCATGACGCCCCTTCTGACCGACCGCATCGCCCTGTCGCGGCATCGCGCCCGCGCAACTGCCTTCTTTCTGCAAGAAGAGGCGGTGTTCGAAGTGCAGGATCGACTCATCGAGGTTAACAGGGCGTTTACAAAGCCGGTGGTGGTGACGGGTTATCCACAGGTTTGGCTAGACTACCCAACGATTCCCGATGACGACACGCTGGCCGTTGCCCCCGAAGCGCATGATCTGGTGATTCATGCGATGGCGTTGCATTGGGCCAACGATCCGGTCGGGCAGCTTGTGCAATGCCGTCGCGCCCTGCGCCCCGATGGGTTGTTTTTGGGGTTGATGTTCGGTGGCCAGACCCTGCACGAACTGCGCGCCTGTCTGGCACAGGCAGAGGCCGAAATCACAGGAGGTTTGTCGCCGCGTGTGCTACCGATGGCCGAAATTCGCGATCTTGGCGGGTTGCTGCAGCGAGCCGGTTTTGCGCTGCCGGTTGCCGACAGTTTTACCAAAACCGTGCTGTATCGCGACGCGTTCCATTTGATGGCCGATCTGCGGGCAATGGGCGAGGCCAATGCGCTGCACGAACGGTTGCGGCACCCCACCCGGCGCGGGGTGTTTGCCCGCGCCGCGCAGATTTATGCCGAAACCTATGGCACCCCCGAAGGTCTGATTCCGGCGACGTTTGAAATCATTTGCCTAACCGGTTGGGCCCCGCATGAAGGCCAGCAAAAACCGCTGCGTCCTGGGTCTGCGGTGTCGCGGTTGGAAGATGCCCTGAAGGCAGCGCATCGGAACAGTTGACGCCGCGTCCGCTCGCGTTATCTGGGTGGCAATCATCAGGAGTTGCCATGACCGACGTATCTGCAGGAATCGGCCGCCTTGCGCACGCTGCCGCTGACCATCCGCCTGTAAAGCAGGCAAAAATCGGCGTGCTGCTGGCCAACCTTGGAACCCCCGACGGCTATGATTATTGGTCGATGCGCCGCTAT
>JAHEDL010000084.1 GCA_024641255.1 Pseudorhodobacter sp. | reverse complement strand
GGCGCGCAGATCTTGGCGGCGCTGGGGCTTTCCAGCATTACTTTGGTGACAAATTCGGCGGCACCGAAGGTTGTTGGGCTGGATGCCTACGGCCTGAGCATCGCCGGAACCCGCGCAATTATGGAGTGAAAAATGGCTGCGAATGAAAACCACCACACCTTGCCGCTGCCGAAATTTGACAAGCCTGTCAGCCTGTTGATCGTGGTGGCACCGTATTACAAAGACATCGCCGATAATCTGGTGGCGGGCGCGCGCGCGGTTGCGGCGGCATGCGGGGCCACGGTGGAGCTGGTCGAAGTGCCCGGTGCGCTGGAAGTACCAAGCGCGATTGCGCTGGCCGAACGGATGGCGAATTTTGACGGCTATGTTGCGCTGGGCTGCGTTATTCGCGGCGAAACCACGCATTACGACACGGTCTGCAACGATTCCAGCCGCGCGCTTTCGATGCTGGGCTTGCAGGGTGCGGCCGTGGGCAACGGCATTCTGACGGTGGAAAACCGGGCGCAAGCCGAGGTGCGGGCCGACCCTGCGGGACAAAACAAAGGCGGTGGCGCTGCTGCTGCGGCCTTGCACTTGATCGCATTGTCGCGCAAATGGGCCTCCGACACCAAGGGGATCGGTTTTCGTCCATGACTAAGCCTGACAAGAAGCAGATGAAATCGGCCGCGCGGCTTTATGCCGTGCAGGCGCTGTTTCAGATGGAGGCCTCTGGCCAAACCGTAGAAGCGATCCGGCGCGAGTTTGAAACGCATCGCTTCGGTGCGGTGTATGATGGCGAAGAGATGGTCGAAGGCGATGTCGACCATTTCCGCGCTGTGGTGGACCATGCGGTGAACTTTCAGGCATTGATTGACCAGATGACCGACCGCGCGCTGGTGGCGAAATGGCCGATTGACCGGATTGATCCGGTGATCCGGGCGCTGTTTCGGGCGGCTGGGGCCGAATTGACGCAGATGATCACGCCGCCGAAAGTGGCGATCAACGAATATGTCGACGTGGCGAAGGCGTTCTTTCCGGAAGGCAAGGAATCGAAATTCGTCAACGCCGTGCTGGATCATATGGCGCGCGAAGCCAAGCCTGCGGCGTTTTAAGCCGCAGCGCAGATTTTTCGGCCTGCGGCCAAGACTTGAGCCGTGGGGCGCGTCATACTGGTAATCCTTAAGGGAGCCGTTGATGATGAAATCTGTTTTTCTTGCCAGCTTTACCCTGCTGTTTGGTGCGGCGGTTGCCTCTGCCGATGAAACCGGCGCGCCGGTTGATCTTGCGACCAAGGATTGGGTTTTGGTGCTGATGGATGGCGTTGCGCCCGGCTATCAGGCGACGTTGAACCTTGATGCGCCGGGGCGGGTGACGGGGATTGCGCCGTGTAACCGCTATTTCGCCGATCTGGTGCAGGACGGCGACAGTTTCAAACTTAGCGCGCTTGGGTCAACCAAAATGGCCTGCCCGGATATGATGGCGGAACAGGATTTCTTTCAGGCGCTGCACGGCGTTGACACGGCGGTGCAACAGGATGGCCAGTTGCGGTTAAGCGGCAATGGCCACGATCTGGTGTTCGCCAAGACCGCACCCTGATCGGCTGCGGCATTACACTGCATGTCGGTTGCGCCAATCTGTGCTAGGTTTGGTGAAATAGGAGGTCGCCATGCCCAAACTGATCCGGCTTTACATCGTCAACGTCGCCATAGGCTTTGGGCTGTCGGTGTTGTTCTTGGGAATGCTGCTGGCGATGGATGTGGCCGGGCTGCGCCACCTGATTTTCGAATCAAGCATGGGCCTGGTGGCGGCGATCATGATGATCGTGATGAACGGTGTGGTATTTGCCGGGGTGCAGTTTGGCATCGCGGTGATGCGATTGGCCGAGGACCCCGAAGGCCCCAAGGGGGGCACACGGGCCCCCGATGTATCGCGGCGGATGATGCCGGTCAAAATCTCTGCGAAGGACTAGGTGGCGGGCCCGCAGCGGCCGTGGAGAACAGGTTTTTCCCGAGAGCCAGAGGTCTCAGGTGGGCGCCAGGTAACAAGACCAGGATCTTGCCAGAGCCAGCCCCCGTGCGTTTGCTTATCGGCCACTGGAAAAGGTGCCTCGCACGAGAAGAGCAGAACCCGCCAAGGACCAATGTAGGCGCGATGCGACTGCCCCGCAAGGCTTAGGGCAGCAGGCGGTTGATTTGGTGGGCCAGCTTGAAGGCAATCGGCCCGACACCCAAGGAAAACACGAAGGCAATCGGCCAAGCGGTCAGGATGTTGCCGCCCCAATGCGCCAAGAACGCAGGGGTTGGGCCAAGATTAAGCATGCCGAACACGCCGGTCATCAAGGTGGCCATCATGGCCGAAATGAAAACCTGCGCCAGCAAGACGGTTCTGGTGGAATGTGTCATTATGCGTGTCCCGAAAGGTTGCGCCGCAGCGCATGTGTCAAAACACCGTGGGTTCGCGCAAACCGCGCTACACTCCCGTTTGCACGGGGACCGGGATAACCAACCGGCCAGACATTTTTCGGTATGATGGGGATAGCGGGGCCGCCATAAGCTGTCAATGCTGCGACGGCTTGCGTGATGTTCACGCTTTGTGCATATTTCGCGGATGGAAGATGGATTGCCCTTGCCCGCGATGCCCGGCCAGCGCCTTGCGCGTGGCGTCTGCCGTGCTTTGCGCCAGTTTGATTTCGTGACGGTGGAAGAGCTGGTGCCCACCCCCGGCCTGCGCGTTGATGTGATGGCCTTGGGGCCGAAGGGCGAAATTTGGGTGATTGAATGTAAGTCCAGCCGCAGCGATTTTGTCACCGACCAGAAGTGGCAAGGCTATCTGGAATGGTGCGACCGATTCTTTTGGGCGGTGGATGGCGCGTTTCCGACCGATTTGTTGCCCGACGGCTCTGGCCTGATCATCGCTGACGCCTATGACGCCGAAATTTTGCGGATGGGGCCGGAAACGCCGCTGCCAGCAGCACGGCGCAAGGTGATGATGCAAAAATTTGCCCGTCACGCTGCGACGCGTCTGCAAGCCTTTCGTGACCCGGGGGTCAGCGCTTTTTCGGTTTAGATTTCTGCGGGTTGTTGCCATCTGCCAGCGACCGGGCGGCTTCGGCAGCGGCCATCAGTTCTTCGGCAATTTCTTCGGCTTCGTCGGCGTCGAAATCCAGCGGCAGTTCGATGCCGCCATCGGCCTCGATATAGATTCGCACCATGCCCTGATCGGTTGGCCCGATTTGAATATTTGCGGCGATGTCGCTTTGCTTGTCGATGCCCATGGCTCGGCTCCTGATTATCTTTCACTTTGGCGTAACAAGAGGGGCAATCAATGGCAATCCTGCTCTTGCAATCCCCGGACGTGGGGGGTAAATGCCCCCATGAGTGCCGACGTAGCTCAGTTGGTTAGAGCACTAGATTGTGGATCTAGGGGTCCCCCGTTCGAGCCGGGGCGTCGGTACCATTCCTTCCTGCACTCAGCATATTGCACGCAAGCGCCCTGTCGGGGCGCTTTTTGCGTTTGTGGCCTGATGTCGCCGGCGCGAAATGCGCCCCTTGGCCCCGCCGCGTGCAGCAGGTAAAGTCGGCCTTCCCATGTGAAGGAGCCTGCCATGACCCCCGACGCCATTCGCCGTATTCCCCTTGTTATTGCTGGCGAAATTGGCGCGACACCGGCGCAGGTGGCTTCGGCGATCACGCTGTTGGATGAAGGGTCGACGGTGCCGTTCATCGCGCGGTATCGCAAAGAGGTGACGGGGGGGCTGGACGACACGCAGTTGCGCAATCTGGCCGAGCGGTTGGTGTATCTGCGCGAGTTTGAAACGCGGCGCGCGGCGATTCTGGCTTCGATCACCGAGCAGGGCAAGATGACCGATGCGCTGGCGCTGGCGCTGGGCAAGGCGGTGTCGAAGGCGGAAATCGAAGATATTTACCTGCCGTTCAAACCCAAGCGGCGGACGCGGGCGATGATTGCGCGCGAGAATGGCTTGGGACCGTTGGCCGAAGCGGTTCTGGCCGATCATGCGGCAGACCCGGCGGTGTTGGCGAAGGCATTTATTACCGAAGCGGTGCCGGATGTGAAATCGGCGCTGGAAGGCGTGCGCGATATTGTGGCCGAAGGCTTGGCGGAAGATGCGGGCCTTTTGGGCCGGTTGCGCGGCCATATGAAGCAGGTGGCGCGTCTGGCGGCAAAGGGTGTTGCGGGCAAGGAAACCGAAGGCGCGAAGTTTTCCGATTATTTCGCACATTCAGAACCGTGGAGTTCGGCGCCAAGCCACCGGGTTCTGGCGATGTTGCGCGGGCAGAACGAAGGCTTTCTCAGCATTGATCTGGAAATCGACCCGGATGCGGTGAAGGGCGAAAGCCCCGCCGAACGCGCCTGCGGTGCGGCGCTGAACGCGGCGGGCAAGGGGCCGGGTGATGTCTGGCTGCGCGAGGCTGCGGCCTGGGCGTGGCGGGTAAAGCTGAAAACCTCGTTGACGCTGGATTTGATGAGCGAACTGCGGGAGCGGGCCGAAGCCGAAGCGATTTCGGTATTTGCGCGCAATTTGAAGGATTTGCTGTTGGCTGCCCCTGCGGGTGGCAAGGCAACCATGGGGCTTGATCCGGGGATTCGCACCGGGGTGAAAGTTGCAGTGGTGGATGCCACCGGCAAGGTGCTGGGCACTGACACGGTTTATCCGTTCCAGCCGAAGAACGATCTGCGCGGTGCGCAGGTGGCGATTGCGCAACTTATCGCCAAGCATGGCGTCAAGCTGATTTCGATCGGCAATGGCACGGCCAGCCGCGAAACCGAAAAGATGGTGGCTGATCTGTTGGCGGTGCTGCCGGGGGCGGAAAAGCCGGTGAAGGTGATCGTGTCGGAAGCCGGGGCGTCGGTGTATTCGGCGTCGGAACTGGCGGCGAAAGAGTTTCCCGATCTGGATGTGTCATTGCGCGGCGCAGTGTCGATTGCGCGGCGGTTGCAGGACCCGTTGGCGGAATTGGTCAAGATTGAACCCAAGGCAATCGGGGTTGGCCAGTATCAGCACGACGTTGACCAGCACCGGTTGGGCCGCAGCCTGGAGGCGGTGGTGGAAGACGCGGTGAACGCGGTTGGCGTTGATCTGAACACCGCGTCGGCTCCGCTATTGGCGCGGGTTTCGGGTGTGGGGGCGGGGCTGGCCGAAGCGATTGTCAGCCACCGTGACGCCAATGGCCCGTTTCAGACCCGGCGTGAGTTGCTGAAAGTGGCACGTCTGGGGCCGAAGGCGTTTGAACAGGCGGCGGGGTTCTTGCGGATCACCGGCGGCAAGGAACCGCTGGATGCATCCAGTGTTCACCCCGAAGCCTATGATGTGGCGCGTAAGATCGTGGCGGCCTGTGGGCGCGATATTCGCAGCTTGATGGCGGATTCTGCGGTGCTGAAGGGGCTGGACCCGCGGCAGTTTGTGGATGAAAAATTCGGCCTGCCGACGGTGAAGGATATTCTGGCGGAACTGGAAAAACCGGCGCGCGACCCGCGGCCTAGCTTCAAGACCGCGACTTTTACCGATGGCGTCGAAGATATCAAAGACCTGAAGCCCGGTATGATGCTGGAAGGCACGGTCACCAACGTCGCGGCGTTTGGGGCGTTTGTGGATATTGGCGTGCACCAAGACGGTTTGGTGCATGTGTCGCAGCTTGCCGACAAATTCGTCAAAGACCCGCACGAAGTGGTGAAGGCGGGCGATGTGGTGAAGGTGCGGGTGGTCGAGGTGGATGTGGCGCGCAAGCGCATTGGTCTGACGATGAAGAAAGACAGCGGCGAGGCGCGTGAGCAGGTGCGCGAGCGCAGCCATGAACGCGGCCCAGCAGCGCCGAAGGGCAAGCCGGGGCCAAGTTCGGTGGGGCCAAGCAGCAGCGCTGGCGGCAACGCTTTTGCCGATGCGTTGAAGGGCAAGTTCAACAGCCGTTAAGCCGGGGCAGGGTGCGTGTGGTCACGCACCCGTTGCAAAGGCTGCGGGGCATAGGCGGC
>JAHEDL010000083.1 GCA_024641255.1 Pseudorhodobacter sp. | reverse complement strand
ACCATCGACGCCATCAGGCTGGCTTTGCGGTCCAGCACGGTTTTGGGCGAGGTGGTTTCCAGAACCGAAACCCGCAGTTCTTTGCCGGCGACGTTGTATTCCTTGCTGTCCATGCGCAGAAGTTCGGCATCCGAGAATGACGAAACGTCGGACTTCGCGGCGAACATTTGCGCGGCGAAGTCAGGGATCGAGACGCCCAGATCGGCGGCCAAAGCTTCGGCCACGGCGCGGTCATGCGCGGTGGTGGTGGGGCTGCGGAATTCCAGCGTGTCGGACAGGATGCAGGTCAGCATCGCGCCTTTGATGGCTTTCGGGGCGCGGGCCACATCAGCGCCCATCAGGTCGTGCATGATGGTGGCGGTGCAGGCCAGCGGGCGAATGGTGATGTCGATCGGGGTTTTGGTCTTGATGCCGCCGACCAGCATGTGGTGGTCGATGATCGCCTGAATTTTCGCATCGTTGATCGAGGCCGGCAGTTCGGCGGGGTTGTTGGTGTCAACGATCACGACTTTGTCGTCGGCGGTAACGTCGGTGATGATCGCGGGCTTTTCAAAGCCCCAATGCTGCAACATGAAGGCGGCTTCGGTGTTCGGTTCGCCCAAAAGCACCGCCTTTGCCGGGGTGTTTTTGACTTCGGACAGATACCAAGCCCAGACCAGCGGCGAGCCGGTGGAGTCGGTGTCGGGGGATTTGTGGCCGAAAACGAGCGTGGTCATAAGCAAACCTGTGTTTGGGATTTGGCCCGGCTTATAGGCGCGGGACACCGGAATGTCACGGGGGGAGAGGCCGCGCGGGCGGCAGGTGTGGCGAAATGCTGCGCTGCGGCAGGTTACTGCAAGGACAGGCGGCGGATCTGATAGCCGTCGGCTTGCAGCAGGTTCAGCACGCCCTGATCGCCCGACAGATGCAGAGCGCCAAAGGCAACCAGCAGCGGCCCCTTTCGGGCGGCAGTTTCAATCACCGGAATCCAAGAGCGATTGCGGTCGATCATCATCGACTGTTCCATGCTGGCAAATTCACGGTCGACCCGTTCGACGCTATAGCCGGGCAATTGCAGCGCTTGCAGGCGGTTGAATTCCCAGATCAGCCGGCCTTCTTCGGAAAAATAGCTGTCGGCCATGGTGACGGCCAGATCGGCCGAGGCGCCTTCGAAGGCCAGCGCGGTGGTGATCATGTCAAGCTGTTCGGCCGGGGTCATCTTGTCGAAGATGCCAAACAGCGTGTCATAGGGTTCCAGCGCCTTGACCGGCAGGTTTTGCGCCTGCGCGGCTGCGATCAGTTGCGCGTCAAGGCCGCGTGGCGTGGCCTCGTCAAGGCTGCAAGGTGGCATCGATAGCAGGATCGACACATACCACGGCCGGAACTTGGCCAGCATGAAGGCGGGCACGCCACGGTCGGCGGCGGCATCGGCCAGCTTTTCCCATTCGGTCTTGGGCAAGACTTCGGGCAGCGTCGGGCCTTTGGTGTTGACGATCAGCGAGGGATCATCGGCGATGCGTTGCTTGAGCGATTCTTCTTCGGCGGGGCCTGCCTCTACCAGCAACGTGCGGACGGTGGCGAGAACCGGGGCAAGACGGGCCATGGTTTTGGCGTGGCGCGGGTCATCCAGATGGTAGGTGCCGATCAGTGTGATGGTTTCATCAGCCTTGGTGGCCTGCCAGTAATTGCCAACCGCAAAGGCAGATTCGTCAGCCTTGGCGCGCAGCGCGGTTTGCGCCGCTGGCGACAGCGCGGCGATCAGATTCTTGCCCTGACATTCGGCAAATGCAGGCGCTGACACAGCCAAAAGGCCTGCAAACAAGGAAAAAAGCAGACGCATGGCACCCCGCAGGTGGAACAGGCCATAAACGTGGCATTTTGGGGTGCAAAGGCCAAGGGCAATGCCACCAGCAGCTTGGCGCTGTCGTAAAAATTTCGCGGAGTCTGTGGTTGACAGAGGGCAGGGCAAGGCCTAACTCAACGTCCGTTAGCACTCGATAACAATGAGTGCTAATCCCATTCAAACCTGGACACTCAAGGGAGTAACCCCAGATGGCATTCACACCGCTGCAAGACCGCGTACTGGTCCGTCGCATTGAAGGCGAAGACAAGACCAAGGGCGGCCTGATCATTCCGGATACCGCAAAAGAAAAGCCCGCAGAAGGCCTGGTCGTTTCGGCTGGCCCGGGCGCACGCAAGGATTCGGGCGAGCTGATTGCGCCTTCGGTCAAAGCTGGCGATCGCATCCTGTTCGGCAAATGGTCGGGCACCGAAGTGAAACTGGACGGCGAAGATCTGCTGATCATGAAAGAAAGCGATATCCTCGGGATCATTTCCTAAGGGTCAAGGCTCGGCGCTTCGCCTGAGCCGCTTTCCATTTCAACATCTTAGACAGGAGTTTCCCCGATGGGAGCTAAAGACGTACGTTTTGACACCGATGCCCGCGACCGCATGCTGCGCGGCGTCAACATCCTTGCAGACGCTGTAAAAGTCACGCTGGGCCCGAAAGGCCGTAACGTGGTGATCGAGAAGTCCTTCGGCGCTCCGCGCATCACCAAGGACGGCGTTTCGGTGGCCAAAGAGATCGAACTGTTCGACAAGTTCGAGAACATGGGCGCCCAGATGGTCAAAGAAGTGGCCTCGCGCACCAATGACGAAGCTGGCGACGGCACCACCACCGCCACCGTTCTGGCACAAGCGATTGTCAAAGAAGGCATGAAAGCTGTTGCAGCTGGCATGAACCCGATGGACCTGAAGCGCGGCATCGACATGGCAACCGCCAAAGTCGTCGCAGCGATCAAGGCAGCGGCACGTCCGGTGAAAGACACTGCAGAAGTTGCGCAAGTTGGCACCATTTCGGCCAACGGCGAAGCTGAAATCGGTCGTCAGATCGCTGACGCGATGCAGAAAGTCGGCAACGAGGGTGTTATCACCGTTGAAGAAAACAAGGGTCTGGAAACCGAGACCACTGTTGTTGAAGGCATGCAGTTCGACCGCGGCTACCTGTCGCCCTACTTCGTGACCAACGCCGACAAGATGATCGCCGATCTGGAAGACGCGTACATCCTGTTGCACGAAAAGAAACTTTCGTCGCTGCAGCCGATGGTTCCGCTGTTGGAAGCAGTGATCCAATCGCAGCGCCCGCTGATCATCGTGGCTGAAGACGTTGAAGGCGAGGCTTTGGCCACGCTGGTCGTCAACAAGCTGCGCGGCGGCCTGAAGATTGCTGCTGTGAAGGCTCCGGGCTTCGGCGATCGTCGTAAGGCGATGCTGCAAGACATCGCGATCCTGACCGGCGGTCAGGTGATTTCGGACGATCTGGGCATGAAGCTGGAGTCGGTCACGATCGACATGCTGGGCCGTGCCAAGAAAGTTTCGATCACCAAAGACAACACCACCATCGTTGATGGCGCTGGCGTCAAGGCCGAGATCGAAGCTCGTGTTTCGCAGATCCGCGCGCAGATCGAAGAAACCACCAGCGATTACGACCGTGAGAAGCTGCAAGAGCGCGTGGCCAAACTGGCTGGCGGTGTTGCTGTGATCAAAGTCGGCGGCATGACCGAAGTTGAAGTCAAAGAGCGTAAAGACCGTGTTGATGACGCGCTGAACGCAACCCGTGCAGCTGTGCAAGAAGGCATCGTTGTTGGTGGTGGCGTGGCGCTGATCCAGGCTGGCAAAGTGCTGGAAGGCCTGACCGGCGCAAACCCGGACCAGACCAACGGCATCAACATCGTGCGTCGCGCTTTGGAAGCTCCGCTGCGTCAGATCGCACAGAACGCTGGCGTCGACGGTTCGGTTGTGGCTGGCAAAGTGCGCGAGTCGACCGACAAGACCTTTGGTTTCAACGCACAGACCGAAGAATATGGTGACATGTTCGCGTTCGGCGTGATCGACCCGGCGAAAGTGGTTCGCACCGCGCTGGAAGATGCAGCTTCGGTTGCATCGCTGCTGATCACCACCGAAGCCATGATCGCAGACCGTCCGGCTGACAAGTCGGCTGGTGGCGCTGGCGGCGGCATGGGCGGCATGGGCGGCATGGACGGGATGATGTAATCATCCTTTCCCGCTTTTGGGAAAACGAGGGGCTCCGGAAACGGGGCCCCTTTGCTTTTGGGCGGCTACCAAATAGCGCGCCTGGCGGCGCATGGGCTTTGAGGCGCGCAAGCGCGCCGCGATGCCTCCGGCGGGGATATTTTTGCCAAGATGAAGCTTACAGCGCTTTGATCAGGCGGTGGATGGTGTGGCCGGATTCGGCGTCAAAGCGGCTGATGCCGGTGGCGGTGAAGCCTTCGCGCGACCAGAAGGCGTGGCCGCGGGTGTTTTTTTCCAGCACGGCAAGGTAAAGCTGCGGGGCGCCGGCGGCGCGGGCAAGGTGTTCGACATGGGCCAGAAAGGCCTTGCCGTAGCCTTTGTTCTGCACGCGCGGAGCCAGCAGCATCAGGCCGAGGTAGGCATCTTGCGGGTTCGGGTAGCCGAAGGAAAGTTCGGCCAGACCGGAGAGCTGATTACCGTCAAAGAGACCAAGGCGATAGGACCTTGCCGGGTCGCAACCGGGTGGGCCATCGGTGAAGAATTCGGCGGCTTTGGCGGGGCCGGGGGCGGCGCCTTCTGCGAAAAGCCAGTAGTCGGGAGCTTCGACATAAAGCGCTTCGACCAAGGCGAGGTCGGTGATCGGGTCAAGCGGTCTGATCAGCATGGGCGATACCAATGATTTCAAGCGAGATCGGGCCAGAGGGTTTGCGCCACAGCACCACGTCGCCCAGTTGCGCGCCGATCAGCGCGCGGGCAAGCGGAGATTGTGGTGCAATGCGGCACAAGGTGGCGTCGGCTTCGTCTTCACCGGTGATTTCGTAGGTGGTGGTGTGGCCGTGCTCGTCGGCAACGGTGACGGCCAGCCCGAAGGCGACTTCGCTAAGTGGATGCGTGGCAGGGTCGATCACGATGGCGCTGCGCAGGCGGGCTTCGACATAGCGGATGTCGCGTTCGGCGGCGGCTTCGGGCAGTTTATCAAGCCGTTCGGCGCGGGACTTCAGCGCTTGCAGCGTGGTTTGCAGCGCGCGCAGGCGCGATTGCAGGGCGGCAAACCCGCGCGGCGTGACGTAGTTGGGGTGGGGCGATAGTGGCAGGTCGGGCAGCGGTTCGAGATCGCCGTCGCCCTCTTTCACAAAGGCGCGGCTCATCGAATGATGACCTCTAGCGGGTCGTAAAGCACGGTGGCCCCCCATGCGGCCTGCGCCAGACTGTCAGGTTTGAAGCGGATGCGGCCGAGTTCAAGATCTTGGCGCGAAAAGAAGCGGCGTTGGGTGACGACGCCTTCGGGGTCGCGCCAGCGCGGGTCGATGGTGCCTGCGGTGATGGTGCAATGAAAGAACAGGTCGACCTGATGAAAGCCCGACACCGGATCGTGGAATTCGTTGATCAGGGCGGGGGCGCCGACGGCAACGGTCAGGCCGGTTTCTTCATGCACCTCGCGGGCGAGGTTGACGGGAAGCGAGCTGCCGGATTCAACACCGCCGCCGGGCGCGCACCACAGGTCTGATCGGCCACCCGGATAGGCGTTGACCAAAAGCAGCCGATCTTCGTGCAGGATCAGTGCGCGGGTGGCGAGGCGGGTTGGGCGTCTTGACATGGGGGCAGGTTGCCGTGCCTGCCCCGCTTTGTCTAGGCGTTAAGCGGCCAGAGCCTGCGGTTCGCGGCCGCGTTCTGACAGCAAAAGGTAGGCAGAGCCGGTCAGGATCAAGGCGATGCCCAGCCAATAGGTGCCGGTGGGCACATCGCCGAAGATCGCCCAGCTGACCAGAATGTTCGACAGCAGTTTCAGATCGTCGAAGGGCTGCACGAAACCGGCGTCGGCATTGGCGTAAGACAGGGTCAGCAGGTGCTGTGCGGCAAACATGATTGCGCCGCCCAAGATCAGCAGCAGCAGGATGCTGCCGGTGGGCAGTTCAAACCCGGCTTGCAGCGACAGGCCGGCGTTGATCGGCGTTAGCAACA
>JAHEDL010000079.1 GCA_024641255.1 Pseudorhodobacter sp. | reverse complement strand
AACGGCATCTTCCGCCTGCGCGCCGACGGCACCAACCAGCGCGGCTTGGCCATCGCCCAAATCCAGAACGGCACCATGGTGCAAATCGACCCCGCACCGCGCAGCTTTGGCGGCGCAGGGTACTGACAAAATAAAGGCCGGGTTGCATGACCACCGACGATTTCCCGCAACCCGGCCCCGAGTTGCTGCTTCCCCTGACCGATCTGGTCGATGCCGCCCCCCTGCTGGCGCGCATCGTCGCGGAAATCGACCCCAAGGCCGATGCCCGCGAAGGCCGCGCCATCGCCGTGCGCCATATGCTTGCGGCCAAAACCGCCGCGAACGAGGCGCTTGAAGCCGCGTTTCGCGCCCAGCCGATGGCCGCCCGCGCGCTGATCACCGCGCAATCGCATCTGACCGACTGTCTGGTGCAAACCGCCTTCGCCGTCGCGCGCGACCATCTGCACCGCGCCGGCAACCCCTCTACCTCGGAACGGCTGACAGTGCTGGCGGTCGGCGGCTTTGGTCGTGGCGAAATGGCACCGCATTCCGATGTCGATCTGCTGTTCCTGACCCCGTGGAAAATCACCCCTTGGGCTGAAAGCGTCATCGAATCGATGCTTTACATGCTTTGGGACCTGAAGCTGAAGGTGGGCCATTCCTCGCGCACCGTGGCCGATTGCATTCGCCTTGGCCGCGATGACATCACCATTCGCACCGCCCTTTTGGAACATCGCTTCATCTCCGGCGACGCCGCCTTGGCGTCAGAACTGAATGACAGGCTTTGGTCCGATCTGTTCCGCAACTCTGGTCCCGAATTCATCGAAGGCAAGCTGGCCGAACGCGCCGAACGCCACAAACGTCAAGGCGGGCAGCGCTATGTGCTGGAACCCAATGTCAAAGAGGCAAAAGGCGGCCTGCGCGATCTGCAAACCCTGTATTGGATCGGCAAATACCTGCTCCGGGTGTCGTCCTCGGCTGGTCTGGTCGATGCTGGCCTGCTGACCCGTGACGAATATGACGTGTTCGAACGCGCCGAAAACTTCCTTTGGGCCGCGCGCTGCCATCTGCATTACATCGCCAAACGCGCCGCCGATCAGCTGACCTTCGACATGCAGGTCGAGGTGGCCGAACGCATGGGCTACCGCGATTCCGGCGGCCGCCGCGCCGTCGAACATTTCATGCAGGCCTATTTCCGCCACGCCACCCGCGTCGGCGAATTGACCCGCGTGTTCCTGACCGAACTCGAAGCACGCCACGCCAAACCCGAAGCCCGCCTGCTGGGCCTGTTCTCGCGCAAGAAGGTCAAAGCGCCCTACAAGCTGGTGCAGGGCCGTATCGACGTGACAGATCCGGGAAAATTCCTGTCAGACCCGCTGAACCTGCTGCGCGTGTTCGAAGAGGCGTTGCGCTCTGGCTATCTGCTGCACCCCAATATCATGCGGCTGATCGCGGCCAACCTTGCGCTGATCGACGATGATCTGCGCGACACGCCCGAAGCCAAGCGCATCTTCCTTGATCTGTTGCTCAAACACGGCAACCCCGAACGCAGCCTGCGCCGGATGAACGAACTGGGCGTGCTGGCCGCGTTCATCCCCGAATTTGAAAACATCGTCGCGATGATGCAGTTCAACGTCTACCACCACTACACGGTGGACGAACACATCATCCAGACCGTCTCGGTTCTGGCGCAGATCGAACGCGGCGAGCTGGTCGAAGATCTGCCGCTGTCGTCTTCTATCCTCAAGGCCGGGGTCAACCGCCGCGTAATCTATATTGCGCTCTTGCTGCATGATATCGGCAAGGGCCGCCCCGAAGACCACTCGATCATCGGCGCGCAACTGGCCCGCCGCATCGCGCCGCGGCTTGGGCTGGATCAGGACGAAACCGATACCGTCGAATGGCTGGTGCGCTATCACCTGCTGATGTCCGATATGGCGCAAAAGCGTGATATCGGCGATCCGCGCACGGTGCGCGACTTTGCCAAGGCGGTGAAAACCCGCAAGCGGCTTGATCTTTTGACGGTGCTCACCGTCTGCGACATTCGCGGCGTTGGCCCCAATACTTGGAACAACTGGAAGGCAATGTTGCTGCGGCAACTCTACAGCCTGACCTCTGACGCGCTTGAAAGCGGGCTGGAAAACGTCAACCGCGAAAAGCGCGAGGACGAGGCGAAAGCCGCGCTCGCCGCCCGCCTCGCCGATTGGCCAGCCGCAGCCCTCGCGCATGAAACCAGCCGCCACTACGCGCCCTATTGGCAAGGCCTGTCGACCGACACCCAAGAGGTGTTCGCCCGCCTGCTGCAAGGCCTGTCAGACGACGAAATCCGCATCGACCTGCACCCCGAACCCGCGCGCGACGCCACCCGCGCCTGTTTCGCGCTGGCCGACCACCCCGGCATCTTCTCGCGGCTAGCCGGTGCCTTGGCGCTGGTGGGCGCCAACGTCGTCGACGCCCGCACCTATACGTCGAAAGACGGCTACGCGACGCCGGTGTTCTGGATTCAAGACTCCGATGGCAAACCCTACGAAGTGTCGCGCCTGCCCCGCCTGCGCGGCATGATCGAAAAGACCCTGAAAGGCGAAGTATTGCCGCGCGAAGCCTTGGCCGGTCGCGACAAAGTGAAAAAGCGCGACCGCGAATTCCGCTTCCCCACCCACATCACCTTCGATAACGAAGGCTCGGAAATCTACACCATCATCGAGGTCGATACCCGTGACCGCCCGGGCCTGCTTTATGACCTGACCCGCACCTTGGCCGCCAACAACATCTACATCGCCTCCGCCATGATCGCGACCTATGGCGCGCAAGTCGTCGACGCCTTCTATGTCAAAGACATGTTCGGCCTGAAACTGCACGCCAAACACCGTCAGGAAGCGTTGGAAAAAAAGCTGCGCCAAGCCATCGCCGAAGGCGCCGAACGGGCACAAAGCCCAAGCTGACCCGCCTTCCTGCCTTCATCTTGGCAGAAATATCCCACAGGGGGTCTGGGGGATGTGAAATCCCCCAGCGGCCCGCCACGAAAGACAGCGCATGAAACCGATAAGCCTGATCCGCTCTATCCTCACCGTCGGCGGCTGGACGCTGCTGTCGCGCGGCGCAGGCTTTGCCCGCGACATGATGATGGCAGCCTACCTTGGCGCAGGCCCGGTGGCCGACGCCTTCAACGTCGCGTTTTCGCTGCCCAACATGTTCCGCCGCTTCTTCGCCGAAGGCGCGTTCAACATGGCCTTCGTGCCGATGTTCTCGAAAAAGCTGGAAGGTGGCGAAGACGCCAAAGGTTTTGCCCGCGATGCCTTCAATGGCCTTGCCGCGCTGCTGATCGTGTTTTCCGTGCTGGGCACCGTGGCGATGCCCGCCTTGGTCTGGGCAATGGCCTCGGGCTTTGCAGGCGATCAACGCTTTGATCTGGCCGTGCTCTATGGCCAGATCGGCTTTAACTACATCCTGTTCATCAGCCTTGTCGCCCTGCTTTCAGGCGTGCTGAACGCCTATGGCCACTTCACCGAGGCGGGCTTTGTCCCGGTGCTGATGAACCTGATCTTCATCGCGATGATGTGGCTTGCCGCGTGGTTTGGCTGGAACATGGGCCTGACGCTGGCTTGGGCAGTGCCGATCACCGGCGTCGCGCAATTGGCCTTCACCTGGTATTCCGCCGCCAAACTCGGGCTAAGCTTTGCGCCGCGCTGGCCGAAAATCACCCCCGAAATCAAACGTCTGGCCATCATCGCAGGCCCTGCCATCCTGTCGGGCGGCGTGGTGCAGATCAACATGCTGGTCGGGCGGCAGGTCGCGTCTTACACTGCAGGCGCGGTCAGCTGGCTGGTCTATGCCGACCGGCTTTATCAACTGCCGCTGGGCGTCGTGGCGATTGCCATCGGCACCGTGCTTCTGCCCGACCTGTCGCGCCGCCTGCGCGCGGGTGACGAGGCAGGCAGCCGCGAAAGCTTCAACCGCGGCACCGAATTTGCGCTGGCGCTGACCTTTCCCGCAGCCGTGGCGCTGATGGTCATCGCCCTGCCGCTGACATCGGTGCTGTATCAGCGCGGCGCGTTCGGCGTTGATGATACCGCCGCCACCGCGCTTGTGCTGGCAATCTATGGCGCTGGCCTGCCGTCTTTCGTGCTGCACAAGGTCTATCAACCGCTGTATTACGCCCGCGAAGACAGCCGCAGCCCGTTCCGCTTTGCCATCGTGTCCATGCTGGTCAACGCCGTCATCGCCGTGGGCCTGATGCCCTATATCGGCTTTGCCGCAGCCGCCCTTGCCACCACGCTGGCGGGCTGGATGATGGCGGCACAGCTGTGGTTCGGAACCCGCCGCATGGGCGACGCCGCCCGCTTTGATACCCGCTTTCGCAGCCGCGCCCCGCGCATCATCGCCGCCTCGGCGGCAATGGGCGTGGCGCTTTGGTTCGGTCAAGTGCTGCTGGGCGACATGCTGGCAAGCCACGCGTGGCGCTACGCCGCCCTTGCCCTGCTGATCAGCCTAGGCGTGCTGGTCTATTTCGCCTTCGGCACCGCCATCGGCGCCTTCCGCCTGACCGATTTCCGTCGCCTGCGCCGTCAACGCTGACGTATACGGTCACGCACCCGCGCAAACCCGCCGGGGCTGACCACAAACGACAACAAAAAGCCGGTGGCAAAGCCCGAAAGGTCTGCCACCCACTCAAAGCCGCCGCCAAACAGCAGCCCAAACACCAGCTGAAAGAACAACAGTGCCCCAATCAGCGAAAACGCCCGGAACTGGTTGGTGCCGGTGCCCGCCAACCTGACCCAAAGCAGGAAGGTAAACGCCCCGATCAGCCCGTAAACCCCGGGATAAGCCCCGAAAAGCGGTTGCCGCGCCACAAAACTGGCAAACACCAACCCGCCCACGATAGCCCCCGCGAAAAACACCGCAGCCACCGCCCAAGCGCGAAAGATCTCGCCCACAAACTTGCCCATCGCCAGCAAGATCACCACCGCGAAAACCGCCTGCGTCGCCGAATAATGGATGAAGGAATAGGTCGCAAACCGCCACAGCACTTCAGGGCTATAGCGGCCTATCGCGGCGTTCTGCCGCCAGTATTCCGGAAACACGCCATAGGCTTCAATCGCGGCGGTGCGCCAGCCAATCGCCTGCGCGCCGCCAATCAGATGCGCCTCGCCCAGCGAAAACGCGATCTCCAGCGCGATCATCGGCAACACCAACATCCACACCACCGGCGGCAGCGGATTGATCGGCGCAATGGCATGCGGGGGCAGATCGTGGTTGTCCATAAATCCTCCAACGGGGCGACCAAAAGCAGCAGAGTGCCAAAGGGACGGATTGATTGACGCCCCCGTCCCCCAGCGTTAAGCCGAACGCGCAGCATTTTCCAGATGGAGTTCCCCATGTCCGAGCCGGTCCAAACGCCTCAGACTTTCCCGACCCGCATCTTCTCGGGCATTCAGCCTTCGGGCGGCCTGACGCTTGGCAATTACCTTGGCGCGCTGAAGCGCTTTGTCGAAAAGCAGGATGAGGGCATCGAGACGATTTATTGCGTCGTTGACATGCACGCGATCACCGTCTGGCAAGACCCTGAAAAACTGCGCCAGCAAACCCGCGAAGTCACCGCCGGTTTCATCGCTGCGGGCATCGACCCGGCGCGGTCGATCTTGTTCAACCAAAGCCAAGTCACCGCGCATGTCGAACTGGGCTGGATCTTCAACTGCATCGCCCGCATGGGCTGGATGAGCCGGATGACCCAGTTCAAGGACAAGGCAGGCAAGAACAGCGAAAATGTGTCGCTGGGTCTTTACGCCTATCCGTCGCTGATGGCTGCCGACATTCTGGCCTATAAAGCCACGCATGTGCCGGTGGGCGATGACCAGAAGCAGCACCTTGAACTCTGCCGCGACATCGCGATCAAGTTCAACAATGACTACAAGGTCAACTTCTTCCCGGTGGTCGAACCGGTAATAGAAGGCGCCGCAACGCGGGTGATGTCACTGCGCGATGGCACGATGAAAATGTCAAAATCCG
>JAHEDL010000074.1 GCA_024641255.1 Pseudorhodobacter sp. | reverse complement strand
CACGGGTTCGGGCCAAGATGGTCGCCGCCCAAGATCAGCCGCGCCGGATCGACGCCTTCAGCGCGGGCAATCCCCTGCACAAACGCCACAAAATCGGCGGGTGCCATGCCGGTATAGCCGCCAAACTGATTGACCTGATTGCAGGTCGCTTCGATCAGGATCGGGGCGGTATCATCGCGGTAGCCCTGCAAAATTGCTGCCAAAGTTTCCGGGTGGGCGGTGCACCAAGACGGCATCCCCACCGGAAGCCCGGTTCGATTGGCCGCGATACGGTCCACAAGGTTCATTTTAGCCCCCGACACAGTGCGTCAATTGCAGGCAAACCTGCGTTGCCTTCCATTGGCCCCAAGCGTGTAACCGCCAGCGCCCCGGCGGCGTTGGCCCGGGCCAAAGCGTCAGGCAGGCTTTGGCCGGCCGCCATAAGGGTTACGAAGGTGGCACAAAAGCAATCGCCTGCGCCGGTTGGGTCAACCACGGTAACGGCGTGCGCGGGCAACGCATGGCTGCCGCTGGCGTCACGCCCAATGCAGCCCTGATCGCCGCGCTTCAGCACAACCGCCCGTGCAGCACCCGCCAGCAACCCCGCCGACCAATCAGCGAAATCTTGCCCCGGAAACAGCACATCGGCATCGGCGTCCGACGGCAGCACATAGCGTGCCAAAGCCATGATCTTTTGCAGCGCCGTTAGATAGCCGGCATCCGCAATCAGTTCGGGGCGGATATTGGGGTCAATTGAAATGGCCACGCCCTTGGACGCCAGCGCTTCACACAGCGCCACGCCAGCACGGCGCATGTCGGGGTCGCCCAACATCGACCCCGAAATATGCAACACATTGATCCCGGCGGCGATGAACCCCGCCGTCACCGCGTTTAACGCGGGCAGATGCGCCGCCGCAGAATGGGCGATATTAAACACAAAATCCCGACTGCCATCGCTGTTATAGGCGACAAAGGCCGACCCGGTGGGCACCCCGCGCACCACCTGAATAAGATCGGTATCAACGCCATCTTCGGTCAGCCGCCGCAACAACACGGTGCCAAACGCATCATCGCCAACCGCACCGGCAAACACGGCCTTCCCGCCGAAGCTGCTGGCAATGCGCGCTGCCTGATCAATGAAAATCCCCGGTGCGCCGCTTGGAAACGGCCCCACATAGGGGGCCGCCAACAGGTTGTGACCGTCTTTTTCGGTGCAGATGAACTCTACCAACAGCTCGCCGATAGAGCCGATGCAAACCCCAGTCATGGCTTAGCCGCCGACCATCAGCTTGACCACCTCGTCATGCGTCGTGTCAGCGATGCGGCGTTCGCCCGCCTGCACACCACGGCGCAACACCACGATGCGGTCTGCCACCGCAAAGATGTCTTGCAGGTTGTGGCTGATGAAAATCACCCCCCTGCCCTGCGCCTTCAACTGATGGATCAGCGAAATCACCTTGCGTTGTTCGGGAACACCCAGTGCCGCCGTCGGTTCATCCATGATCAGGATTTGCGCGTTCCAATACACCGCGCGGCCAATCGCCACCGCTTGCCGCTGCCCGCCAGAAAAGTTGGACACCGGCGCATCAAGCCGACTGACGTGGAAATCCAGCAGCGCCATGGTCGACTTTGCCGCTTCGGCCATCTTTGCGCGGTCAAGCACCGGCAAAAACCCGAACTTGCGGCGCATCGGTTCGCGGCCAAGGAAGATGTTGGCGCCGATGGTCAGGTTATCGGCCAGCGCAAGGTCTTGATAGATCGTCTCGATCCCCTTGTCGCGCGCCTCTTGCGGCGACCCGAAGGTTACCGGTTTGCCTTGCAGCAAGATTTCGCCCGACGAGGGTTGATACACCCCGGAAATCGCCTTGATCAGGGTGGTTTTGCCGGCGCCGTTGTCGCCAGCAAGCGCCACAACTTCGCCCGCGCGCACCATCATCGTCAGATCGTTCAGCGCCTGCACCGGGCCGAAGTTTTTCGACAGGTGGCGCACTTCCAGCAGCGGCTGGCCCATAGGGGTCATATCACTCACTTTGCCGCCCTCCAGAGAACCGCCGTTGCGCTTGGTCGATCAGAACAGAGATGATGATAACGACGCCCACGCTGATAAACTGCCAGAACGGCGCGACGTTGATGAACACCAAGCCGTATTGAATGACCGCGATCACGAAAGCCCCGGCGACGGTGCCCAAAATGGTGCCAGAACCGCCAAACAGGCTGGCGCCGCCGATGACCACAGCCGCAACCGAGTCCAGCAACAACGGCTCGCCCGCCTGTGCCGCGCCAGCGCTGAACCGCGCGGCGTAAAGCACGCCCGCAAGCCCGGCGCAGCTGCCTGACAAGATATATAGCCGCAGCAAATGCCACTTGATGTTGATGCCCGCCCGCCGCGCGGCTTGGGCATTGGCACCGATGGCATAGTTGTGCTGGCCGAACCGGGTTTGGCCCAGCAGATAGTGCATCAGCAGCACAAAAACCGCCGTCACGATAATGATGTAAGGCACACCATACAGCTTGCCGTTGCCCAAGGCGGCGAAGACTTCGTTCTTCACCGGAACCGTGGTGCCGCCCGCCAACAAGAACGCCACGCCGCGCGCCACGCCAAACATGCCAAGCGTGCCGATGAACGGCGGCACCTTCAGCAAGGCCACCAACATCCCGTTCACCAGACCGGGCACCGCCGCGATTGCCACGGCCACCAAAGACCCCAGCAACACCGCCGGAAAAAAGCCCATTCCGGGCGTCGCCCAGTTGATCACATGCGCCGCGACCACCGCCGCCAGCCCCATGATGAACCCCATCGACAGGTCAATCCCGCCGGAAATAATCACAAACGTCTGCCCGGTCGCCAGCAACAGCGGCGCAACGGCAAACACGGCAATCGACTGAATATTGAAGGTGTTGAACATAAAGGTGCCGCCAAAATCTAGGCGCGACCAAAGTTCAAAGCCAAGGATCAGAAAGGCAAGAAACAACCAGGCGCGCAGGTCGGCAACGCGCTGTAGCGGCGTGCGGGCCTTGTCGGCGTGGTCGGCTTGCGGGGCCACATGTACCGTGGCAGCAGGGGGGGACGACATCGGGGATTATTCCTATCAAGCTGGCGCAAACGCTGTGGCTGTCTGCGCAAAAGAGGCGGTCCACAGGCGGGACCGCCACCGCTTTTTGGGTCAGGCACAGGGGGTTAACCCTGCGCCTGATGCGAAGATCACTCGGAGTAGATGTATTTTGCCACTTCCGGGTCGTCGATGTTCGACTTGTCCATGATGGTAAAGCCGGTGCCGATATTCACCGGGATCGAATGGCCGGTCAGATGGGCATAGGCCGAAACCACACCGTAATAGCCAATCTCGGCCGGGTGCTGCGCGATTGCCACGTCAACAAGGCCGGTCTTGATGTTGTCAACGATCGAACCGGGGGCGTCAAAGGCGACAACCTTGATATTGCCGGTTTGGCCCGCCTGCCCCACGCCCGTGCCCGCGCCCAAAGCCGAGAACAGGTTTGCGCCGAACACGCCTTTCAGGTCGGCATCACGGGCGAACACGCCCTGCAACTGCGACGCGGCCTTGTTGGCATCATCTTCGTTATACTGGGTTTCCAGAACGGTGACTTTCGGGAAGTTTTCAGCCATTTCGGCCTTGAAACCTTCTTCGCGCTGATCGGTGGTCGAAATGCCGGGCTTGACGTTGGCCACGTAAACCTTGCCTTCGCCGCCGATGGCATTGGCCAGAGCGCGGGCTGCCATGCGGCCACCAAGCACGTTGTCAGACGCGATGTAAGACAGCGGGAAATCGCCGTCGCCTGCGCCGGTCTGATACACGCCGCTGCCGATAAAGGTGTCGACGGTGATCACCGGAATACCTGCATCGGCGGCTTTCTTCAGCGGCTCGATCAGCTGCACCTTGTCGGTCGGCGCGATCAGGATCGCATCGGGGGCACGGGCGATCACGGCATCAAGCACCGGAACCTGCGTCACCGGGTTGAAATCGGGCGCACCTTGGAACACCAGTTCCACGCCAAGCGCGTCAGCCGCAGCCTGCGCGCCCTTTTGCATGGTGATGTAGAAGGCGTCGGTCGTCAGACCGGGCACCAGTGCGATGGTGTATTTTTTATCTTCGGCAACCGCCGCTGTGGACAGTGAAAAAGTCAGCGCCAATGCGGAAGCAGCGCCCAGAAAACCACGACGTTTCATAGTTAATTCCTCCCTGGATACCCGGCAGCATTCAACCCCGAAGGGTTAACCGGATTGTTTTTCGCTTGATGCGAGTGCTTTTAGTGAGGCTGATAACACGTCGCCACATGGGCTTCGTCAAGAGAAATTTTTTGCTGCAACGATTTTCTTGTGTTTGACAGCGGGTCAGTCGGCTTTGGCAAGCGCATCCAGAATCGCTTCGGCGGTGCGGGTATCGGTGATCAGGGTCGTCACCAGCTTGGCCCGTGCGGCACCAATGATCGACACAACTTTTTCATCCCCAACTGCCACGCCAATCACCAGCGGCGTCGCCCGCAACTGCGCACAAGACACAGCAATCATTCGGCCTTCGCCCTGCCATTCGATCACCTGACCATCGCGGTCAAAGTAATGCCGCACCACGTCGCCCGCGGCTTCGGCAAGATCAGGATCGGGCCGCGCAGAGCCGCCCTGATAGGGCCGTTCCAGCCCATAGGGCATACCGATGCCCACAACCGCCGCATCCAGCCTGTCCCACAACGCCACCGACTCTTGCACCGACGATTCGGCCAAAAAGAAATCCAGCGACTCGGCGGTCGGCAGATAGGGGGCGTGGATGAAATAGGGCGTGCCGCCGGTCACTTCGGCAGCGCGGCGCGAAAATTCGTTGCTTTGGAAATGCTGCGCATGTTGCTGCATCCCACCGGTCGACGGCACCACCGCCACACCCGGCATCGGCGGCAACCCCGCGTCGATGATCGCCGAAACCGTGCGACCCCAGCCCACCATCAGCACCGAATCCTTGCCCAGATTCTGCTCTTGCAAGATGCGCGACAGCGGCGCGGCCAGCGCGGGCAAAATCCCCGTCGCGGGTGCATCCACCGCAATCACCTGCTGCAACCCAAGCCTGCTTGCCAACTGTGCCCCAAGTTCATCGGGGGCAAAGATGTCGCGAACCTCGATGCGCACAATGCCTTCGGCCCGCGCCTTTTGCAGCAGGCGCGAAATCGTGGCGGTTGAAAGCCCCAACTGCTTGGCGATCTGAACCTGGCTCATATCGCTTTCGTAATGCAGCTTGGCCACAGTGTGCAGCATGGCGCGGCTTTCGCCGATAATGGTTCCGCTAGAGACTGACAGGGTTGCAATTCCTTTCTGCAAGGTGTTACACAGCCTAACACAAATCGTTTATCCCGCAATAACCGCAATCAGGCAACTGGCAAGTCACCTTCCGCGCCTTATCTGCCCCAAATGAATCGGAGACCCTTCATGTCAGTCATGACCACCGCAGAACGGCGCGGATATCAGCAAATTTGCGGCGACGACGGTGCGATGATGGTCATCGCCTGCGATCAACGCGGCGGGATGCGGACCTTGCTTGCCAAAACCGCCGAAGAGCAGGCCAAGATCAGCAACGCGATGCTTGGGCTGACCAAAATGGACATTGCGGCCTATCTGGCCCGCCCCGCCGGCTGCGTGTTGGTCGACCCGCTTTGCGCCGTGCCGGGGCTGGTTGACGAAGGTGTGCTGCACCGGTCCACCGGGCTTTTGATCGGGCTGGATGCATCGGGTTTTGACCTGACCCCCGAAGGTTACCGGATTTCGAACATGGTCGAAGGCATCACCGCCCGCCGGGTTCGCGAATTGGGCGGCACCGGTGCCAAGATCATGATCTATTTGCGCTCTGACGTTGCGGCGGCCAACACAGTTAACATGGCCACGCTGGAGCGGGTGATTGCCGAATTCGCCGCCGAAGATCTGCTGCTGGTGGTTGAATTCCTGACCTATGCGCTGCCGGATGAAGCACCAGAAGCCTATGCCGCCAAGATCCCATCCTTGATCGAAGGCGGATCGAAGCTTTGCCTTGATGCCGGTTCGAAGGT
>JAHEDL010000070.1 GCA_024641255.1 Pseudorhodobacter sp. | reverse complement strand
TTCCGCCTTTCGTTCCTGAACAAATGCGACGAATTGGAACGTCAGACCGTTGCCGAATTCTACCAGCGTTGCTTTGCCGAAGAACTGCCAGAGTCGGCAGCCTCTATGGCGATGAAATAAGACTGCGCGGCGCGGGGTTTCGCCCCGCGCGCCGCACCGACCAGCCTGAACGGATTGAGACGGATCATGACCAAACCAACCGACAACCCCGCCGATCCGTTCAAGAAAGCCTTGGCCGAGGCTACTAAGACCATGGCCAACGACCCGGATATGACGGTGACCTATTCCGTCGATCCGGCAGGCATGAACAAGGAAGGCATCCGTCTGCCGCAAGTGTCGCGTCGGATGACGCGCGACGAAGTGCTGCTGGCGCGCGGCACCGCCGACGCCTTCGCGCTGCGCCGCAAGTTTCATAACGAGGCGACTGCGGCGCGCTATGCCCCAACCGGCCCCTTGGCGCGCGAAATTTACGATGCAATGGAAACCGCCCGTTGCGAAGCCGTCGGCGCGCGTGCGATGCCCGGCACCGCGGGCAACATTGACGCCAAGATCGCCTATGAGGCAGATCGCAAAGGCTATCACGGCCTTGTCAAACGCGAAGATGCTCCGCTTTCGGTTGCTGCCGGATACCTTGTGCGCCATCTGGCAACCGGGCGTGATCTGCCAAAAGGCGCCGCCACAGTGATGGAAATGTGGCGCGGCTTTATCGAACAGCAGGCTGGCGTCACGCTGGAAAATATTGACGATGCGCTGGCCGACCAAGCCGCCTTTGCCCGCCTGACCCGCAAGCTGATTGCCGACTTGGGCTATGGCGACCAATTGGGCGACGACCCCGATCAGCCCGAAGATCAAGACAGCGGCGACGACGCGCAAGAAGATCAGGACGCCCCCGACTCTGCCGGTGAAGAAGAGCAGGATTCGGAAGACAGCGAAGCCTCGCCCGAACAATCGCAAGAAGAGCAGCAGGACGAAAGTCAGGCGCAAGTCACGATGGAAGACTCTGCCGATATGGAGCAGGGCGACGAGGCCGAATTGCCAGAGGGCGAGGCCCCGCTGGAACCGCCGCCGCCTGCCCCCTATTCCGACGCAGACCCGAACTACACCGTCTATACCACCGATTTTGATGAAGAAATCCGGGCGGAAGAACTGGCTGAACCGGCAGAGCTGGAGCGGCTGCGCGCCTATCTTGATCAACAGTTGGAACCGCTGAAGGGCGCGGTCAGCCGCCTTGCCAACAAACTGCAGCGCCGCCTGCAAGCCCAGCAAAACCGCAGCTGGCTGTTTGATCTGGAAGAAGGCACGCTGGATGCTGGACGCTTGGCACGGGTGGTGGCAAACCCGACGACGCCGCTGTCGTTCAAGCAAGAAAAAGACACCGAATTCCGCGACACCTGCGTGACGCTGCTTTTGGACAATTCAGGTTCGATGCGGGGCCGCCCGATTTCGATTGCCGCGATCTGCGCCGACGTGCTGGCGCGCACCCTAGAACGCTGCTCGGTCAAGGTCGAGATTTTGGGCTTTACCACGCGGGCGTGGAAAGGCGGCCAAAGCCGCGAGCGTTGGCTGGCACAAGGTCGGCCACAACAGCCGGGACGCCTGAATGACCTGCGCCATATCATCTATAAATCTGCCGACGCACCATGGCGGCGGGTTCGGCCCAACCTTGGGCTGATGATGAAAGAGGGGCTTTTGAAGGAAAACATCGATGGCGAGGCGCTTGAATGGGCGCACCGCCGCATGTTGGCCCGCCCCGAGGCCCGGCGAATCCTGATGGTGATTTCCGACGGCGCGCCGGTTGATGACAGCACCTTGTCGGTTAATCCCGCGAACTTTCTGGAAAAACACCTGCGCGACGTGATCGCCATGGTGGAACGCCGCAAAGCTGTTGAGTTGATTGCAATCGGCATCGGCCATGACGTGACGCGGTATTATCAGCGCGCCGTGACAATCACCGATGTCGAACAACTGGCGGGGGCAATGACCGAACAATTGGCCGGCTTGTTTGACGCTGACCCAAAGAAACGCGCGCGCGCGGCAGGATTGCGGCGGGCCGGATAAGGTCAGGGGCTTTGCCCCTCGGCCTGCGGCCTCACCCCAGGATATTTTTTCCAATGTGAAAGGGCTTAGGATGTTTCAAACCTTTGACACCCAGGCCTCTGCGGCCCAAGGCCCGGATCGCTTGGCCCGCCTGCGCGCGGTTCTGCAGACCGAAGGGTTGGCCGGGTTTATCATCCCGCGCGCCGACATACATCAGGGCGAATACGTTGCCGCGCGGGACGAGCGGTTGCAGTGGCTGACCGGATTTACCGGGTCGGCTGGGTTTTGCATTGTTTTGCCCGATGTGGCGGGGGTGTTTATTGACGGGCGCTACCGCACGCAGGTGAAAGGTCAGGTCGATCTGGCGCATTTCACGCCCGTGCCGTGGCCAGACGTGTTACCGGGGGCATGGCTTGCCGAGCATCTGGCGGAAGGTGTCGTGGGCTATGATCCGTGGCTGCATACCGCCGATGAGATCGCCAAGATTGAAGCCGCTTTGGCGCAACATCCGGGCAGTTTGCGGCCTGTCGCCAATATGGTCGACCGTATCTGGCCAGATCAGCCTGCGGCGCCCATCGGCAAGGCGTTTGCCCACCCGGACGCCTTGGCCGGGGAAACATCGCAAAGCAAGCGCGCGCGGTTGGCCGAAGGATTGCGGGCGGCAGGGCAGTCGGCAGCGGTTATTACCTTGCCGGATTCGATTTGTTGGCTGTTGAATCTGCGCGGTGCCGATGTGCCACGTAATCCGGTGTTGCATGCGCTGGCAATCTTGCAGACTGACGGTCAGGTCACGTTATTTGCCGATGAGGCCAAGTTTGACGGCGCGGCGCGCGCGCATCTGGGGGCGCAGGTTGCGCTGCAGCCGCCTTCGGCCTTTGTTGCAGCACTGCGCGCCCTGCAAGGGCCGGTTCGGGTTGACCGCGCCACCGCCCCGCTTGCGGTGTCGATGGAATTGACCGACGCGGGGGTTGCTGTGGCTTGGGGCGATGACCCTTGCCGTTTGCCCAAGGCCTGCAAGACCGGAGCAGAGATCCAAGGCATGCGCGACGCGCATCTGCGCGACGGCGCGGCGATGGTCGAATTTCTGTGCTGGCTTGACGACCACAGCACCACCCCGGGGTTAAGCGAAATTGACGTTGTGCGGGCGCTGGAAGGCTTTCGCCGCGCCACCAACGCGCTGCATGACATTTCGTTCGATACCATCTGCGGATCGGGGCCGAATGGCGCGATCATGCATTATCGGGTGACTGAAGAATCAAACCGCCAGCTTGGTCGCAACGAATTGCTGCTGGTGGATTCTGGCGCGCAATATCTGGATGGCACCACCGATATCACCCGCACCGTGCCAGTGGGCGACCCCGGCGATTATGCCCGTAGCTGTTTTACCCGTGTGCTGCAGGGCACCATTGCGATCAGCCGCCTGCGCTGGCCCAAGGGCTATGCGGGACGCGATCTTGATCCGCTGGCCCGCTATGCGCTTTGGCTGGCCGGGCAAGATTTCAATCACGGCACCGGGCACGGCGTGGGTGCATTTTTGTCGGTGCATGAAGGCCCGCAGCGGCTATCGCGGATTTCCGAAGTGCCTTTGGAGCCCGGTATGATTCTGTCAAACGAGCCGGGATATTATCGGGAGGGTGAATTCGGCATTCGTCTGGAAAACCTGATTGTGGTGCAACCGGCCCCTGCCCTGCCCGGTGGCGACCCCGAACGCAGCCAACTTTGCTTTGAAACCTTGACGTTTGTGCCGTTTGACCGCCGCCTGATCGTAACGGGGCAGCTTTCTCCCGGCGATCGCGATTGGCTGAATGCCTATCATGCCGAGGTGTTGGCAAAGCTTGCGCCGCGTCTTTCGGCACAGGCCTTGGCGTGGTGCCAAAATGCCTGCGCGCCATTGTGAGCAGTGATCGCATCAAAATCAGCGCAGCCCCTGCCCCGGTGACGGTTACGGTGGCAGGTTATACGCTTGGGAAAACCGCACAGGCGCTGGTTTTACAAGAAGCAGACTACCCACCGGTTACCTACATTCCGCGCAGCGACATCAATATGGCACGGCTAGAAAAGATGGCGAAGTCAACCAACTGTCCTTGGAAGGGCAACGCCTCTTACTTTGCGCTTCGAACCAATAGCGGGCTGTTGGAAAACGCAGCTTGGTCGTACGAGGCGCCGTTGCCCGGTTGCGAGGCTATTCGTGGCTATCTGGCGTTTTACCCCGATAAAGTCAGCCTAGGCTGAAACCTTGCGAATACGTTCGACCATCGCGCGCAGCCCGTTTGACCGCTGCGACGACAGATGTTCGTTCAAACCCAGCCGCCCCAATTCAGCATGCGCATCCACGCGGCCCACATCGGCCAGGGGCAAACCGGAATAAAGCGCGTGCAGCACCGCGATCAAGCCGCGCACAATCATCGCATCGGAATCGCCCTGAAAATCAAAGACGCCGTTTTCGATCACCGGGCGCAGCCAGACCTGCGACGCGCAGCCATCCACTTTCAGGGCTGACACCTTGAAACTGTCGTCAAGCGCGGGCATCGCCTTGCCCAATTCGATCACATGGCGATAGCGGTCTTCCCAATCGTCCAGAAACTCGAAGGTTTCGGCAATGTCTTCAAAGGCGGGCGTGGCCATCGGCGTCTCCATCACTGGCCATCTTAGCTAATGCGCGCCACGCCAAAGGTCCAGCCCAAGCGGCCTTTTCAAACGCCCCTTGATCGGCTACCCAAAGGAAGCAACCACAGGAATTCCAACATGCGCCTTCGTCTGACCGTTGCCGTCCTTGCCCTCAGCGCCCTGACCGCCTGCGGTGGTTTCAGCGGCAAGCTGAACCCGCTGAATTGGTTCAAACGGTCGCAACCGGTGGAAGTGGTGTCAACCGAAGCCCCGGCTGATCCGCGCCCGCTGGTAGCCGACGTGCTGTCGATGGTGGTCGAATCCTACCCCGGTGGTGCAATCGTGCGCGCGACCGGCCTGCCGCCGACCCAAGGCTGGTGGGAAGCCGAACTTGTGCCGCAACCGGTTGACGAAAACGGCACGCTGGTGCTGGAGTTTCACGTCTTCCCGCCGATCACTGCTACCGGCGTTGTAAACCAGCAGTCCCGGGAAATTACCGTGGCTTACAATCTGTCAAACATCAAACTTGACGGCATCAGCAACATCGTCGTGCAAGGCGCCAACAACGCCCGTTCCAGCCGCCGTTAACGCTTGGGGCGTGCGGGGTTAAACCCGCACCACCCGCACTTCGGTGCCCTTCGCCGACAAGGCGATTTCGCCACGGCAAAGCCGCATCGCGTCATCGCCAAAGGCCTCGGCGCGCCAGCCTTTCAAGGTTTCCAAGTTGCGCTCGCCCGCGGCAATTGCATCCAAATCGGCGGCAGAGGCAATCAGACGCGGGGCCACGCCCAAGGATTCGGATTTCGCCTTCAACAGCACCCGCAGCAAATCGGCCAAAGCCGGATTAACCTGCAGCTGATCGCGCGAAAGATCGGGCTTCGGCAGATCTTCTTGCCGCATTTCCATACCAGATTTGATCGCGGCCAGAATCCCTTCGGCGATTTCTGCCTTGCGCCCTTCGCGCAACAACAGGCGCGACCGCCCAAGTTCTTCTTGATTGGTCGGCCGGGTCGAGGCCAGTTCCAACAGCGCGTCGTCCTTCATCACCCGGCTGCGCGGCACGTTATTGCCTTGGGCATATTCTTCACGAAACCGCGCCAATTCTTTGACAATGCCCAAAAACCGACCAGACGTCGTGCGTGTCTTCACCCGCAACCATGCCTCTTCGGGGCGCACAGTGTAGGTTTCAGGATCTGTCAGCACTGCAAGCTCTTCTTCAACCCACGCCTGCCGGCCATTCTTGGCCAGCTGCGCCACCAGCCATTCATAGATCACCCGCAAATGCGTCACATCGGCTAGGGCGTAATCACTTTGCGCCACCGAAAGCGGACGGCGCGACCAATCGGTAAAGCGCGAGGTTTTGTCCAAATTCTCTTTGGCGATCTT
>JAHEDL010000067.1 GCA_024641255.1 Pseudorhodobacter sp. | reverse complement strand
CTTTTGGGGCGAAACGGCGCGGGCAAAAGCACACTGGTTTCAACAATGAGCGGGCTGGTCGCCTCTGATACCGGCACCATCCGCATCGATAACACCGAAGTTGTGGCCAATGGCCTGCCCTATGCCGCGAAAATCCGCAATGACATCGCGCATGTGCAGCAGACGCCGCAACTGTTCAACCTGCTGACAGTGGCCGAAAACCTGTTTCTAGAGAACCCGTTGGTTCAGAAGAAATTTGGCATGGTCAGCCACAGCCTGATGCTGTCCAAAGCCCGTGCGCTGCTGGACAAATGGAATATGGATATCCGCGCCGAGGCGCTGGCAGGCGAACTTAGCGCAGGCATCCGGCAGCTTTTGGAAATCATGAAGGCGCTCAGCCGTGGCGTTCCAGTGATCATTTTGGATGAACCGACCGCCGCGTTGAGCAATGCTGAAAAGAAGATGCTGTTCGAACAGGTCAAGTCGCTGAAAGCCTTGGGAATATCGTTCATCTATATATCGCATCATCTGGACGAAATCTTTGAGGTCGCCGACACAGTGACCATCCTGCGTGACGGGTTGGTGGTGAAAGAGCGTGAAGCGGTCGGCAATCTGAACGTCGAGTTGATCGCCGATCTTATGATGGGCGAAAAGACAGCGCGGTCGGTGCGCAGCGACCATACCCGATATGATGCCCCCGTTTTACTCGAAGCAAAAGGGGTCGGGCTTTACCCTGTTACCGAAGCGGGCGTTGATTTTCAGGTTCGGCCAGGAGAGATCGTGGCGCTGGCAGGCCCAGTCGGCGGCGGGAAAGAAGCTTTGGCCATGATGCTGTCCGGGCAGCTTACGCCCTATAAAGGCAAGATATCTGGTGCGAATGGCACCCTCCCGACCATCGGGCTGGTGCCAACCGACCGCCATGCCAGCGGCTATGTCGGCATATTGGGTGTGCGGGAAAATGTGGCGATTGGCGGGCTTGATCTGCTGTCTGGCACCTTTGGTTTCATTGATCACAAGAAAGAGGCCGCGCATGTCGGCACCCTTGCAAGGCAAACCAATGTCATCGCGGCGTCCTTGGAACAGGCGGTCAGCCAGCTTTCAGGTGGTAATCAACAAAAGGTCGTCTTCGCCCGCGCGCTTTGCCACAATCCGCAGGTGGTCGTTGCACTCAGCCCAACGCGCGGCGTCGATGTGGGTGCCAAGGAACAACTTTACGCGCTGCTGCGCGATCTGGCCAGCAAGGGGCTGGGCGTGGTCGTGGTGTCAGACGAAGAAGACGAGATCGCGCAATTGGCGAACCGGGTCGTGATCGTGTTCGAAGGCAAGATCGTTGCCGAATTGCGCGGCGATTACACGATGAAAGATCTAATTCTACGCATGGAGGGCGTGATATGAGCAGTGCAACCCCAACGAAGGCGGCTGCGCCAACCCGCATGCAGGCCTTTGGAACTGCGTTTGTGAGTGGCGGGTATACGATGTATCCGGTGCTTCTGGCGCTGGTGATTGTTGGGGCCGTGGTGGCGCCCCGCTTTGCAACATCAACGAACCTGATCAATATTCTGGAACAGATCAGCGTGTTGGGTCTAACCACCATTGGCCTGACTTTTGTGGTGTTGATCGGGCGACTGGACCTCTCGCTGGAAGGCATTGTCGGCTTTGCGCCGATGTTTGCGGCAGTCTGTCTGGTACCTGCGGCGGCCGGGGGCATTGGCATTGAACTGCCGTCGTGGATGGGGCTGCTGATCGCTTTGGGCGTTGCCGGGGTGATCGGTTTTTTCAACGGCTTCATGGTCGTTCGTGTGGGGTTGAACCCGTTTATCTCTACCCTTGGGCTGCTGGTTTTGCTGCGCGGTGGGGTGCTGATCGTGTCGAATGGCCGTTCGATCTATTCGCCCGGTCCGGCGCTTACATATCTTGGCTCGGCTAAACTCTTTGGCCTGCCGGTGTCTGTCCTGGTGTTCGGCGTGGTCGCAACCATCGTGGGACTGGTGTTCAAATACCACCGCTATGGCCGTGCGCTTTATGCCATTGGCGGCAATGAAGACGCGGCCCGCGCGGCAGGGATCAATGTGGATCGGGTGATCTGGTCGGCCTTTGTTTTTGCCGCCCTGCTGGCTGGGTTGGCGGGCATTCTGATGACGGGGCGGCTGGATTCGGCCGTAACCACCCAAGGGCAAGGGATTATATTTTCCGCCTTTGCTGCTGCAGTGATCGGTGGCGTCAGCCTTGGCGGTGGCAGGGGCACGATGGTGGGTCTTGTCAGCGGGGTGTTGCTGATCGGCGTCATCAACAACCTTCTGACCTTGGCGCAGGTGCCGTCCTTTTATGTGCAAGCGTCGACCGGAGCTGTGATCATTATTGCCGCAGTGCTGACAACCATCGCCAGCCGTCGCTCAAGCGGGGTGAAAACCCGCACCTGATCCGATAGGGTCGGGGTAGATTTCCGCTGCCGTATCCACGGGGACGGCGGCGGTTTCATTTTGACAACGGAGCCAGAGATGCAAAAGCGCCCGATCGGAAAAACCGGCCTTGCAGTGACCGCGATAGGCTTTGGTGCGGCCCCCTTGGGCGGGATGCCAGACACCTATGGCCACAGCGTAGACGAAGCAACGGCGCGGGCGACGGTGCGCGCGATCTTTGACAGTCCGGTGAATCTGATCGACACCTCGCGCAACTACGGGGCGGGGCGCAGCGAAGAACGCATAGGTGCGGTGATCCGCGAACGCGGAGGGCTGCCAGCGGGGTTTGTGCTGTCAACTAAACTGGACCGCGATATGGACAGCGGCCGCTTCGATGCCGCCCGCGCCCGGCAGTCGCTAGAGGAAAGTCTGACGGTTTTGGGACTGGATCATATTCCGATGCTGCATTTGCATGACCCCGAACATGCGTTGGACATGTCTGAAATCACCCGGCCCGGTGGGGCGTTGGATGAATTGTTTCGCATGAAGGAACAAGGCCTGGCCACCGCAGTTGGGCTGGCGATGGGGCGTCTCGATGTGATGCTGCCCCTGCTTAACGATTGGCCGTTTGATGTTATTCTAAGCCACAATCGTTTTACGCTTTTGAACCGATCCGCAGCGGATCTGTTCAATGTCGCGCACGCACGGGGCATCACTGTCTTGAACGCAGCTCCCTATGCGGGGGGTGTGCTGGCCAAGGGTAGCGACAAGGTCACGAAAATTACCTATCAAGATGCAAGCGCTGCCGCCCTTGCCCCCGTGCGTCATGTCGAAACTATATGCGCAGAACATGGTGTGGCCCCCGGCGCGGCCGCGCTGCAATTTTCGATGAAAGACCCGCGTGTGGCTTCCACGATTGTTGGAGTGTCAAAGCCGGAACGTGTAACACAAACCCTGAATTGGGCCGCTGCCCCGATTTCCCCGCAAGTCTGGGACGCCGTCGGTCAGCTCGACTTTGAAACCGAAGATCCCGAGGCCCATCGGGTGTATCGTCCGGGCTAAGACGAGAAAAGGCCGGCGGTGGCCGGCCTTTTCTCGTTTGCAGCGTGGCAGATCACGCCGCCTTGGCTGGAGGCTTGCCCATGATGATCATGCCAAGGATGTCATCATCTGTTACGTCATTCACGTTTACCGTTCCAACCAGTTGACCGTTCTTCATCACCGATGCGCGGTCGCACAGCTTCATCACGTTGTGGATGTCATGTTCGATCAGAAAGATGCCAAGCCCCTGCGCCTTAAGTTCTTGAATTAACTCTGCCACCATCTGTGTTTCATGCGGCCCTAGGGCGGCTGTGGGTTCGTCCATGATCAGAATTTTGGCGTTGAAATAGACAGCGCGCGCAATCGCCACCGATTGCCGCTGCCCGCCCGACAGCGACGACACCGGCACGTTGAACTTGCGGAAATTGGGGTTCAATCGCCCTATGATCTTGCGCGCCTCTGCCTCCATT
This sequence comes from Pseudorhodobacter sp., assembly GCA_024641255.1. Taxonomy (GTDB): domain Bacteria; phylum Pseudomonadota; class Alphaproteobacteria; order Rhodobacterales; family Rhodobacteraceae; genus Cypionkella. The sequence continues at coordinate 2,154 of JAHEDL010000067.1, read as the reverse complement.
CTGGCGTCGTCGACAATCCCGCGTTTCTTGATCTCGCGCCCAAGGAACAGGTTTGACGCCGCATCCAGATTATCGGCTAAAGCCAGCGTCTGGTAGATTGTCTCGATGTTCAGGTTGCGGGCATCGCGGGGATTGTTGATCTCGACCGGGTCGCCGTTGATCAGAATTTCCCCGTGATCGGCGCGATATGCGCCAGCAAGGATCTTGATCAGTGTCGACTTTCCGGCGCCGTTGTGGCCCAGAAGCCCAACCACTTCTCCGGGATAAAGGTCGATCGACACATGGTCGACAGCTTTGATGCCGCCGAAGGAAATCGAAATGTCGCGCATTTCGACCAGTGGGGTGCCGGTTCTGTTGGTCATTTTGAAAGCCCCAGACGTTTGCGATACAGGATGTCGACCCAAACCGCGATGATAAGGACCAGACCGACGACGATGTTCTGGAATGGCGTATCGACGCCGACCATCGCCATGCCGGACTGTAGCGATTGCATGATCAGCGCGCCAAGAATTGCGCCGTAAATGGTGCCAACGCCGCCAGCCAGCGCGGTACCGCCGATCACAGCAGCGGCGATCACGCGCAACTCTTCCAGCATGCCGATGTCGTTGCCGTGGCTTTGCAAACGGGCTTGCGCGACCAAGGCTGCGAGGGCACAAAGAAAGCCCATCAGCGCAAAGATTTTAACCGTCAGCGCGCGGGTGTTGATGCCGGCCAGTTCGGCCGCATCGGGGTTGCCACCCATCGCAAAGATATAGCGGCCGAAGGTGGTCTTACGCGCCACAACGGTCATAGCAACTGCGACGGCGATCAGGATCAGAACCGAAATCGGCAGGCCGTGCATCGCGGTATAGCCTTCGGGCATCACCTCGCCCCGTGCTTCGAACAAGCGTTTTAGTTTGGCCACCGGCACCGGATAGCGCGACAGCCAGCCGACAAAGAGCAGGATCGTCCCCACGATCAACCCGGCTAGCACCGTTTCCGCCAGCACTGGCTTGACGGCAAAGCCATGCCCTTGCTTGTTGCGGCGCGAGGCGATGATTGCCCAGACCGCCAAAGCCGAGGCCACAAGGCCAAGCGCCCAGCTTGCGGTTGCCCCAAGAACGCCTTCGGTGCCGCCGAACATCAGAAGGTTGGGATCGGTTAGCGAAACAGACTGCCCGTTCGTCGTGAACCAATTGACGTTGCGCCAGACAAACAGGCCACCCAGCGTGACAATGAACGATGGGATTCTCTGATAACCGACAAACCAGCCAGTAATTGCCCCCATCAGCGTACCAAACGCCAACCCAAGCACAATTGTGGCGGCCAAAATGGCAGGGTTGCCGTATTCGGTACCAAACATGGTTGGCAGCCAAGTGGTCTGGCTCATTGCCATCACGGCGGAACTCATCGCCAGCATAGAGCCGACCGACAGGTCGATGTGCCGCGCGACGATGACAAACACCATGCCGCAGGCCATGATCCCAACAGGAACCGTCTGCACGGCAATATTGAACACATTGCGCGGCCCGACAAAGGTGCCGCCGGTCCAGATTGTAAAGACCACGGCGACGGCGGCAAAGGCCATCAGCATACCCAACAGGCGCACGTCTATTTCCAGCGTATCAATCAAGCTGCGGCGCGGCGGCGCGGCTTGGGCAGGGTGACCCTGATCCGACATTCTTCTTCCTCCCTCAAGGCACCTTGCGTGCCCTCCCCCGATTGGAAATGCCCCGGTCCAATCAGGACCGGGGCGTTCCATTCACCATCAGATCATTCGCAGACAGCAACGCCAGAAACGCCGGCGCAAAGCGCGTCCTTGGTGATCCAGCCCGCATCCAGCACAAGGTTCAGGTTGTCCTTGGTGATCGGCTGCGGCTTCAGCAAGATCGCGGTCAGATCTTTGCCACCCGGCGATTTGAAGGTTGCAGCACCGGGAACATCGGCCATCGCCGTGCCACCAGCCAAAGCAACGGCAATTTCACCAGCGGCTTTGCCAAGCGCGCGGCTGTCTTTCCAAACCGAAACGGTCTGGGTGCCAAGGGCGACGCGGTTCAGCGCGGCCATGTCGCCGTCCTGCCCCGAAACCGGAATACCGGCCATGCCCTGTGCGGTCAAAGCAGCCACAACGCCACCAGCGGTGCCGTCGTTCGAGGCCACGACAGCATCAACGCC
>JAHEDL010000065.1 GCA_024641255.1 Pseudorhodobacter sp. | reverse complement strand
TTCAGTGCGGATGTGGCGGAATTGGTAGACGCGCAGCGTTGAGGTCGCTGTTCCTTAACCGGAGTGAAGGTTCGAGTCCTTTCATCCGCACCAATCCGGCAGGGTGTTATGCGCATGCAGCCTTTTTGAATGGCTTCGCGCGAAATCTAGCAAATCGTGATGGATTTACGGCGCGGGCGCGGGCTTTGGCTGTCTTGCACGACGCAAACCGTTAAAATTTTCGCTTTAACCTTGCATTAGGCCCGGCTGGGCATTCTGGCCTGTGCCGGGATGGTTTTGTCTGCGGCGCATCGTGGATGAAATCGAAGCATGGCGCTGCTGCTGACATATAACGACGCCGCAACGCTGCGGCAGGCGGCGGCGATGCGGGCCTTGGATTTTCGTATGCTGCGTGATGGGCGAAGGCTGGTTCAGCAATGGCAATAAACGGCGGCTCGGGCAACGATACGCTGAACGGAACCAGCGGTGCCGATGACATTCATGGCTTTGCGGGCAACGATTCGATCTATGCGGGCACCGGTAACGACAGCGGCTCGGGTGGCTTTGGCAATGATATTATGGATGGCGGCAGCGGCAGCGACACGCTGACGGGCGGGCAAGGCACCGACACCATTTATGGTGGCACGGAAAACGACTGGCTTGGCGGCGACGGCCAGATGCTGGACCTGCAGACGTTGAAAAGTTACGGCTTTGGGGAGAGCACAACTTTTACCCTGACCAACTCTGCCGATGGGCCGATTGATCTTTATACGATCAACAGCTCTGGCCAAAGCGTGTTCGTGCGCACCATTGCTGCGGGCGAAACCGTTACAGAAACCGCGCATGTAGGCGACAACTGGTTGCTGCGCGATCATGCCAACTATTTCCTGGAAACCTATAATATCACCTCTGGCATGACGGTGACCTATGGGCCGACGCTGGAAGATTCGCTTTACGGCGGCAGCGGCGACGACGTGATCTTGGGTCAATATGGCAGCGACACGCTGTATGGCGACGACGGCAACGATTCGATTTATGGCGGCTGGGGCGGTGATTCGATCTTTGGCGGGCTGGGTGCGGATACGGTGTTGGCCGAGCAGGGCAACGACACGGTTACTGCGGGCGACGGCAACGACAGCATTTCGCTGGGCGATGGTGATGACAGTTTTGGCGGCTGGTCGACGGATGCAGGCGATGACACCATCGACGGCGGCGCTGGCAATGACAGTATTAACGGTGGTGCCGGGCAGGATGTGGCCTATGGCGGCGATGGCAATGATTGGCTGACCGGCGCAAGCGGCAATGACACCTTATATGGCGGCGGCGGTGCCGATCTGTTCGCCATCACTGACGACCATAACGGCGACACGATTTATGGCGGTGAAACCGGCACCGATAATGACCTGCTGGCCTTTGCCAACGCCAGTTCGACGCAAGGCGTCACGGTTACATTTACCGGCAACGAGGCTGGAACCTATGCGTTTCAGGGCACCACCGGATCTGGCAGTTTTAGCGAGATCGAGGCGGTTGCAGGCACGGCTTATGGCGATACGCTGAACGCTGCCGCGTCGGGCTATGCGCAGCAGCTTTATGGGGGCGCGGGCAACGATTCGATCACCGGCGGCAGCGCTGCCGATGTGGTGGATGGCGGCGATGGTGATGACACGCTGTCGGGCGGTGCGGGCAATGACAGTCTTGCGGGCGGCAATGGCAACGATGTCATGGCGGGCGGCGCCGGTGCCGATAGCCTGACGGGGGGCGCCGGCAGCGATACGCTGGATTACACCACATCGACGGCGGCGGTTTCTGTCAACCTTGCGACGCAGGTGGTCAGCGGTGGCGATGCGGCGGGCGATACGGTTTCGGGTTTCGAAGCCGCAATCGGGTCTGGCTATGACGATACGCTGACCGGCAGCGCCGGAAACGACAGTATTTATGGCGGTGCGGGCCGCGACACGATTTACGGCGGCGCTGGCAATGACAGCTTAAGCGGCGGCGATGGCAGCGATTGGCTGTATGGCGGCACCGGCAACGACGCGATTGATGGCGGCGGCGAATCGGATGCGATCTATGCGGCGGCAGGCGATGGCACCGACACGATTATCGGCGGCGAAACCGGCTATGATTATGACATGCTGCTGCTGTCTGATCCGACGGGGGCCGGGGTTAGCGTTACGTTCAGCGGCACCGAAGCGGGCAGTTACAGCTTTGCCTCGGGTGCCGGGGGCGGGTCGTTCAGCCAGATAGAGGGTGTCTATGGCGGCAGCGGCAATGATACGATCAGTGCCGCCGTGTCGACCACGGCGCAGACTATCGTCGGGGGGGCTGGCGATGACAGCCTGATTGGCGGGTCGGGCAATGACTTTTTTCAGGGCGAAACCGGCAACGACACGATTGATGGCGGCACCGGCGACGACACGCTGAATGGCGACGCGGGCAACGATCTTTTAACCGGCGGCGGTGGCAATGATTGGCTGCTGACCGGCAGCGGCATCGACTCTGCCTATGGCGGTGGCGGTGACGACTATATCGTTGATGCCGACGGCGGGTCATATTTGCGCGGCGGGGCGGGCAACGACACCATTTATGGCGGCGCGGATAACGACACCCTGCTGGGCGACAACGGCGATGACACGCTGTGGGGCGGCAGCGAGAATGATCTGATCGACGGCGGCGCTGGCAATGACAGTATTGATGCCGGGTCGGGGGATGACACGGTTAACGGTGGCACCGGCGCCGATACGTTGATCGGTGGGTCGGGCAGCGATACGGCGGATTACACGGCGTCGGCGACGGCCGTTTCGGTCAATCTGGCAACCGGGGCGGGCAGCGGCGGCGATGCGGCTGGCGATGTTATCTCGGGGTTCGAGGCGGTTCTGGGTTCGGCCCACGATGATGCGTTGACGGGCAGTGCCGGGGCCGACAGCCTGTATGGCGGTGCGGGTAATGACAGCATAGCGGGCGGCGCGGGCGCTGACAGTCTGGTTGGCGGCAGCGGCAATGATACGCTGGATTACAGCGCATCGACCGCTGCGGTCAGCGTTAACCTTGCCACCGGGGCGGCAAGCGGCGGCGATGCGACGGGCGACAGTCTGTCGGGCTTTGAAGCTGTTGTTGGGTCGGCCCAAAACGATGTGTTGACGGGCAGTGCCGGTGCCGACCACCTGTATGGTGGCGCCGGCAATGATATGCTTGCGGGCGGCGCCGGTGCCGATGTTTTGTCCGGCGGCGCCGGGTTTGATACGGCCGATTACAGCGGGTCAGCCGCTGCGGTTGTTGTTGATCTTGAAACGGCGGCGGGCAGCGGCGGCGATGCGGCGGGCGACAGCCTGAGCAGCGTCGAGGCTGTTATCGGGTCGGGCTTTGACGACAGCCTGTCTGCAGCGCAAAGCGGTAGCGCGCTTTATGGTGGGATGGGCAACGATACGCTGGCGGGCAACAGCGGGGCCGATACGCTGGACGCGGGCAGCGGCGACGATGTGGTCAAGGCGGGCGGTGGCGATGACGCTTTATATGGTGGCCGCGGCAATGATGGGCTGCTGGCGGGCGCTGGCAATGATAGCCTTGATGGCGGGGCTGGGGACGATACCCTTCAGGGCGAGGCTGGCAATGATGTGCTGGCGGGCGGCGATGGCAACGACCTGCTGCTGGGCGGCAGCGGCCAGGACACCCTAAGTGGTGGTGCCGGAAATGATACGTTTCGGCTGCTGCATGGTGACTCTGGTGATGTGATTACCGATTTCAGCACCTTGCTGGCCGCAGGTGTGACCGCCGATCAGCTTGATGTGTCGGATATGACCACACCGCTGGGCGCGCGGGTGCGGGTTTGGGATGTGGCGATTGCCGATGATGGTAGCGGCAATACCCTGCTTAGCTTTCCCAATGGCGAAACCCTGCTGCTGAACGGGGTAGCGCCGGCCACAGCGCGGCAACCGGGAATGCTGCATGCGATGGGGGTGCCCTGCTTTGCTGCGGGCACGCGGATCAAGACGCCGCAGGGCGAACGGCCGGTTGAAAGCCTGCGCGTGGGCGATTGTGTGGCGACTGCGACCGGGGCGGTGATGCCAATTTTGTGGCGCAGCACCCGTGATCTTGCGCCATTAAGCGGCAATCCGCAGCATCAACCGATCCGGCTTGCAGCCGGTAGTTTTGGCAATCACCGGGATTTGGTGGTTTCGCCGCAGCATGGCATCCGCATGGCGGTGGATGGCGGGGAACCGGCCTTGGTACGGGCGCGCCACCTTGCAGAGCTGGGGGTGCACGGGGCGCGTGTCGCAAAAGGCATGCGGCGGGTGGAGTATCACCATCTGCTGTTGCCGCGCCATGCGTTGATTTTGGCGGAAGGCACCGTCGCGGAAAGCTTTTATCCCGGTGCGATGGCAGTGGCGGCGCTGTCGGTGGCCGAGCGGGACGCGTTGTTGCGTGCGATACTGGCACAGGCTCACCTGCCGCAGGGTGCCGATGGCCTAAGCCTTACCCAGCTTTATGGGCCAAGATGTTTGCCACTTTTGACCCGAAGCGTCGCAAAATCGCGGTTATTTGTCGGACAACTACACGCAAAGATTCGGCACCCCCAAGAATCAGTGAGCGCTACCAGTGCCGCCAATTCTTCCGCTACGTCACTCTGACGCTTTGCGGTCGCAGCCGATCCGCCTGCGTGATCGTTCATCATCTGCCGTTCTATGCAGCAAACAGGGCGCAAAATGCCCTATCGGCCCGGTTTGTGCGTGGCAGTTTCGCCGGGTGCATAAGACAATTGCCTTTCCTAGGGCGCTTGCCTTAAGCGTATCTGACAAGCGCAGGCAAACTGCCGATTAACGGGGAGATTGGCGTGGTAGCAACCAGCCCGAACGATGCATTCGTTGCTTTTGAGCATGTTCAGAAAAGCTATGATGGCGTTTCTCTGGTCGTCAAAGACCTTAACCTTTCTATTGGCAAGGGCGAGTTTCTGACCATGCTTGGGCCGTCTGGCTCTGGCAAAACCACCTGCCTGATGATGCTGGCAGGGTTTGAAACCGCAACGCATGGCCGGATCATGCTGGACGGTGTGAACATCAACGAAGTGCCGCCGCACAAACGCGGTATTGGCATGGTGTTCCAGAACTATGCCTTGTTCCCGCACATGACCGTTGGTGAAAACCTGTCCTTCCCGCTGGAAGTGCGCGGCATGGGCAAGTCTGAGCGTGAAGCAAAGATCATGCGCGCGCTGAACATGGTGCAGATGGGCAAATTCGTGAACCGTCGCCCGGCGCAGCTTTCGGGCGGCCAGCAGCAGCGGATCGCTTTGGCCCGCGCGCTAGTGTTCGATCCCAGCCTTGTGTTGATGGACGAACCGCTTGGCGCCTTGGACAAGCAGTTGCGCGAACATATGCAGTTTGAAATCAAGCACCTGCACGAAAGCCTTGGGATTACTGTGGTTTACGTGACGCACGATCAGGGCGAAGCGCTGACGATGTCGGACCGGGTTGCAGTGTTCAACGATGGTCGCATCCAGCAATTGGCGCCGCCGTCTGACCTGTATGAACGCCCCGACAACAGCTTTGTCGCGCAGTTCATCGGTGAAAACAACAAACTGCCGGGCACGATTGAAAGCCTTGAAGGCGGCAAGTGCACCGTGCGTCTGGAAACCGGCGAAGTGATTGACGCGACCCCGGTGAACGTGACCGAAGTTGGCGCGAAAACGCTGGTGTCGATCCGTCCGGAACGTGTTGAGTTCAAACCCGAGATGATGCCTGCTGGCGCCCACACCATCGACGCCGAGGTGATGGAATTCATCTATATGGGCGATTTGTTCCGCACCCGTCTGAAGGTTGCAGGATCGGAAGACTTCGTGATCAAATCACGCAACACGCTGGGCCAGCGCGTGCTGGCTGCCGGTGAAAAGATCAAGATCGGCTGGGCGCCACAAGACGCGCGCGCGCTTGATCCGCAGTAATCCCCTCCGTTCCAAGACCGGAGGGTTGCCGCAGGGACGCGGTAACTTAACAAACGTCCTTATCCAACTTGGGAGTCATCAATGAAGAAACTTCTTGCTCTTTCGACCGCGCTTACGGTCGTGGCTTACGCGGCAAA
>JAHEDL010000061.1 GCA_024641255.1 Pseudorhodobacter sp. | reverse complement strand
CGCAACGCCGGACAGGTCTGCGTCGCGGGTTCGCGGTTGTTGGTCGAAGCGTCGGTGCATGACGAATTCGTCTCTATGCTTGCCAAAACGGCAGAAAAAATGCTGGTCGGCAACCCGCTGAGCTTGGGCACCCAGATCGGCGCGGTGAACTCTGAAACGCAACTTGCGGGCAATCTGGGCTTTGTTGCCGATGCCACAAAAGACGGCGGTTCGGTGGTGCTGGGTGGCAACCGCACCCTTACCGAAACCGGCGGCTACTATATGGAGCCCACCATCGTAACCGGCGTGCGCCCCGAACATCGTCTGTACCGCGAAGAGGTGTTTGGCCCGGTGCTTGCCGTCACCCCGTTCAAAGACGACGCCGAAGCGCTGCGTCTGGCCAATGCCACCGATTTCGGTCTTGCGGCTGGCGTCTGGACATCGAACCTGTCCCGCGCGCATCGGATGGTCCGCGGTATTCGCGCTGGCGTCGTGCATGTGAACACCTATGGCGGCACCGATAATTCGGTGCCGCTGGGTGGCGTCAAGCAATCGGGCAACGGCCACGACAAATCCTTGCACGCGCTGGACAAATACACCGACCTGAAAACCGCCTGGATCCAGCTTTGATCCGCTTCATCTTGGCAAAAATATCCCACGGGGGTCCGGGGGTGTGAAACCCCCGGCGTTCCAACAGCAATTCAAAGGCACCGCATGGGCAATCGCATTCTGATCGTCGGCACCTATGACACCAAGGATGATGAGCTAAACTACCTCGCCTCGGTGATCCGCGCGCAGGGGGGGCAGGCTTTGACCATGGACGTGTCGGTGCTGGGCGACCCAAAGCTGCCGACCGATTGGTCGAAACACGATGTGGTGGCAGCGGCGGGCAGTTCGATTGCCGAAATTATCGCGGCTGAGGATGAAAACTTTGCCATGCAGGCGATGGCGCGCGGGTCGGCGGCGCTGGCCAGCCGCTTGCACCATGACGGGCGTTTTGACGGTGTTCTGGTGCTGGGCGGGTCGATGGGCACCGACCTTGCGCTGGATCTTTGCGCGGCCTTGCCGCTGGGCGTGCCGAAATATGTGGTGTCGACCGTCAGCTTTTCGCCGATGATCCCGCCGGAACGTCTGGCAGCTGATATTCAGATGATCTTGTGGGCAGGCGGGCTTTATGGGCTGAATTCGGTCTGCAAAGCCTCGCTGAGCCAAGCCGCCGGGGCGGTTTTGGGTGCGGCGCGGGCGGTCGAGCCGCCGTCGCGTGACAAGCCGCTGATCGGGATGACCAGCTTTGGCAAAACCGTGCTGCGCTATATGGTTCACCTCAAACCTGCGCTAGAGGCGCGGGGGTTTGAGGTGGCGGTGTTTCACGCCACCGGCATGGGCGGGCGGGCGTTCGAGTCTTTGGCGGCCGATGGCGCCTTTGCGGCGGTGATGGATTTCGCGCCGCAAGAGGTGGCGAACCATTTGTTCGGGTCGACCATATCTGCGGGGTCAGACCGGATGACCAATGCCGGGCGGATGGCGGTGCCGCAGATGGTGTCGATTGGCTGTTATGATTTGATCGACTTTGTTGGCTGGCAACCGATGCCTGCGGCGTTTTCGGATACGCCGGCGCATGCGCATAACCGGCTGCTGACATCGGTGGTGCAGACGCCCGATCAGCGGCGGGCGGTGGCGCGAGAGATTTGCGGCAAGCTGGCGGCAGCGGCGGCGCCGGTCAGTTTCTTTCTGCCGGTGCAGGGCGGCAACGAATGGGACCGCGCGGGCGGGCCTTTGGCCGACCCCGAAGGTTTGGCGGCGTTTGTCGATGAAATGCGGCGGGTCTGCCCGGCCAATGTGCGGCTGATTGAACTGGACGCCCATATCAATGACGCCGCGTTCACCGATGCGGTGTTGGCGCAGTTTGATGAGTGGGTGGCATCGGGCGTGGTGCGCCGCTAGTCGCACCCACACCGAAACGGCGGCTTGGCCTGCGGCGGGATTGGCGCTAGGCAAGGGGCTGGCAACGGTGGTGGATGTGCGATGTTGACGGCGTATCACTATGCAGACAAGCGGCTAGAGGTGCTGCCCGATGCGGCGCCTTTGACGGACGCCGAATGGATTGATCTGCACGACGGCACGGAAGACGAGGTTGCGCGGGTGCGGGCGCTGGGCGTCGATGTGCCAACCTTGGCCGAGATGGAAGAGATCGAAATCTCGAACCGGCTGTATCACGAAGACGACACCGATTATCTGACAGTGGTGCTGCCGGGCGTCGATGCGACGGGGCAGCAAGTGATGAGCCCGGTGTGCTTTGCGCTGACCCAAGATCGGCTGGTGACCATTCGCCATCACACGCCGCGCCCGTTTGAAACCTATCCGCCCCGCGCTGGAAAAAGCAGTTTGGGCTGTTCGACCCCCGACAGGGTTTTTCTGGGCCTGATCGAAGAGGTGATCGGGCGTCTGGCGGATCATCTGGAAACCGGGGGGCGCGGCTTGGATGCGGTGTCGCGCGCGATCTATCAGCCGGGGCCAAAGGGGCATCGGCCCGAAGACTTGCAGCTTGCGCTGTCGTCGTTGGGGGCCGAGGGCGAACGGCTGGGCCGGGTGCGCTTGGCACTTTTGACGCTGGGTCGGGCGCTGAACTATGTTGACCAATTGCTGGGCCATCGGTTGAGCAGCGAAGGCTTGGGTCTGGTGCTAAAGGGACAGCTGCGCGACATCGAGGCGCTAGAGGTGCATGCCGATTTTCTGTCGTCGCGGCTAGGGCTGATGTCGGATGCGACGATGGGCACGATCAATCTGGCGCAAAACAGCACCGTTCGGATTGTTTCGGTGGTGGCGGTGCTGTTCAGCCCGCCGACGCTGATTGCCAGCGTTTACGGGATGAACTTTGTGCATATGCCCGAACTGCCGCTGACATTGGGCTATCCACTGGCCTTAGGGTTGATGGTGGGGTCGGCGGTGCTGACCTGGGCGGTGTTTCGCTGGAAGGGCTGGCTGTAGCGGCGCAAATCTGGCGCTGTGAGTTTGCCGGCATCCCCTGACCCATATTGGTTGATCCCACCGGGTATCTGACACGGTTTCACCTGTTTTTGGCGGGCGCTGCGCTGCCCGAAAGCTGCTTGCGTTCAAGGCGCTAGCGGGTGATGCGGTGGAAAGCACACGCATAGCGGGAAAATACTCCGAAAGCTTACCCAAAAATTAAGGCGCTACTGTTGCGTTTATGTAGCGCCTCTGGCCCGATTAAGGCCAAACTAAGGGCAAAGGACGACAAAAAGTGGATCAGAAACCGCTAACCTCTAGAAATTGTGTCAAAACCTAGGTAGCTCTTAAGGCAATTAGCTCCCGCAAGTGGGGCAGAATAATATTCTGGGCGTCCAAGCCTGGTTTTTTTGAGGCGGAGTAGTATAATGGTGATGGCGATTGAATTCGCCGTCCGCGGTTTTGCGGGCGGAACGCAGCATGGCAGCGTTGCAGGCGACACTCAGGGAAATTTCATTCAGGTTGGTTCGGGCGATGCGGTATCGCTGAACCTGTCGCGCGAAAGCGTCGTGGCCTATGAGCAAAGCGGCAATGACCTGATCGTGCAACTGGTAGATGGCCGCAGCGTGGTGCTGAGCAACTACTTCAATGAAGCTCCGGGCGATGTGAACCATCTTTACTTGTCGTCCGATGGCGAGATCACCGAAGTTCTGGTGCATGAAGGCAGCGATGGCGCGCTGTTTGCCGATTACGGCCCAGTCAGCGGTTGGGACAAATGGAGCCCGCTGGATGACATGCGATTTACGCAAAGCGACAGTGTGGCCGAAGCGGCGCTGGTTTCCAATGAACCGGCGGGCATGGCACCTTTTGTGCCGGGTTTGCTGGGTGGCATGGGTGGCATTGGTGCGGCGGCGGCCGGGGTTGGGGTGATTTCGGTGATCGGCGGCGGCGGCGGCAGCGGTGGCACGCAGGACACCACACCGCCGTCGTTGACGGTTACCGAAGGCACCAAGTCGGTTGACCATGTAGAAAACGCGGCGGGCTATGCCGATGGCGTAACACTGGGCGGCACCAGCGAACCGGGCGCGTCGATCAGCGTTTTGGTGAATGGTCACACCCAGACCACCGTGGTTGATGCCGATGGGCATTGGACGGTGACTTTCCCGACAACGCAGGTTGAACCGGGTGAGTATGAAATTCCGGCGGTGATCACGGCGACCGACGCGGCGGGCAACAAGACCATTTTCAATGATGTGCTGGTGGTGGACACCGTGCCGAACCCGATCAGCTTTGATGCGGTGACGGGCGATGACAAGGTGAACTTCACCGAAAATGCGACCGGCTTGGTGGTCAGCGGCACCTCGATTGCCGGGGCGACGCTGGAGGTCACGCTGCGCGGCGTGACCCGCACCGTGACCGCCGATGCCGATGGGCATTGGAGTGCTACCTATGTCACCGGCACCCTGCCGGCGGGCGAATACACTGAAACGCTGACGGCAGTGTCGACGGATGCGCATGGCAACGTATCGACGGTTACCCATAGCTTTGCGGTGGATACCGAAACGTCTGTTGCCTTCACCGGTCAGGCTGGTGGCGATGGCACCGTCAACGCGGCAGAGGCGGCTGGCGGTGTTGTTCTTAGCGGCACTGCGCAGGCCGGTGCGGCGATTTCGGTGGCGTGGAATGGCACGACATTGACCACGACGGCAGATGGCGCGGGCGTGTGGACGGTGACCTATCCGGCAGGTGCTGTTACGGCGGGCACCTATGCGGCCACCGCGACGGTGACGGCGACGGATAGTTTTGGCAACACGGCAACCGCAACGCAGGCGGTCAATGTTGATACGCAAACCTCGGTGGCGTTCAACGCCGGCCAAGCGGGTGGCGATGATCTGGTGACCGGGGCCGAAGCCCGCGCGGGCGTGGCGCTGACCGGCACCGCCGAGGCGGGCGCGCAGGTTGTGGTGACGCTGGAAGGTGTCAGCCATACAGTAAAAGCGGGCGCTGATGGCACCTGGAGCGTGAGTTTTGCGGCGAATGAGATCAAGCAAGGCACTTACGACTCGACCGTGACGGTGGTGTCGACCGATCTTGCGGGCAACACCGCAACGGCGTCGCATCTTCTGCATATTGATACCCAGACGGCGGTTGCGGTTGATCCGGGGCAAGCCGGTGGCGACGACAGTGTGAATGCGGCCGAGGCGGCGAACGGGCTGGCCTTGACCGGCACTGCCGAAGCAGGCGCGCGGGTGACGGTAAGCTTTGAAGGCGTGACGCGGGTTGTGACGGCTGGCGCCGATGGCCACTGGACCGCCAGTTTTGCCGCCAACGAAGTGCGGCAGGGCACCTATGATTCAACGGTGCAAGTGTCGGCTGTAGACAGCGCGAACAACACCAGCACCACCACCCACTTGCTGCATGTTGATACCCAGATCGCGGTGGCCATTCCGGTTGGGCAAGCGGGCGGCGATGACGCCGTGTCGGGCGCTGAGGCTTCGGTTGGCCTTGCGCTGAACGGCACTGCCGAGGCTGGCGCGACGGTGGTTGTGACCTTTGAAGGCGTGGCGCGCACGGTGGTGGCCGGGGCCGATGGCACTTGGGTGGCGAATTTCACCGCGCAAGAGGTGCGTAGCGGCACCTATGATTCCGTGGTGCAAGTGCGGGCAACCGATGCGGCGGGCAACACCGCCACTGCCAGCCATACCGTGCATGTCGATACCCAGACCAATGTTGCGATCAGCAATGGTCAGTCGGGCGGCGATGACGTGATTTCGGGCAGCGAAGCCAGCGCAGGCGTGGCGTTGACCGGCACTGCCGAGGCGGGTGCAAGCGTTGTGGTAACCATGGAAGGCGTCAGCCATACCGTGGTTGCAGCGGCCAATGGCAGCTGGAGCGCGACTTTCAGCAGTTCGGAAATTCGGCGCGGCAGCTATGTGTCGAATGTGACGGTGACGGCGACCGACGCGCTGGGCAACACCGCCAGCGCCAGCCATGCGGTGAACGTCGATACGGAAGTGAAGCCGTTTGATCGTGCGACCCTGTCGACCGGCAGCGATGCCGTGTTGAACGGTGTCGAGGCGTAAAGCGGCCTGACGGTGACTGGCCATGTTGAACCGGGG
>JAHEDL010000054.1 GCA_024641255.1 Pseudorhodobacter sp. | reverse complement strand
TAGCCTTCAAACGCAGGAACGCGGTCGCCCAACTCCAGCCAAGGCAACTTGGTCGCGGTGTAGATATGCACGTCGGGCGGGCAGTCTGCTGGCCGATCCATCGTCCCGACACGCACAAAAGCGGCCAACCGCCCTGCCCCCGCGTAATGGCTATAAAGCGCGACCTTGCAGGTTTGACAGCGCACCACTTCCTGACCCTTGCCCGACGCCGATGGCAACATCACCCGTTCAACCGCACCATCAACAGTCAACCGATCGGTTTCGATAATCGCGTTGAGCGCAAAGGCAGACCCAGTTTCGCGTTGGCACCATGTGCAGTGACAACAATTGGTAAACATGGGCCTGTCGGCCAACCGATAGCGCACCGCGCCGCATGCACATCCGCCCTGCATCATCCACCTCGCCAAGTATCGTGCAACTATTCCCGCAAGTCGCACAGTCGGCAATGCTTTTGCGAAAACCGCCGAACTGGTTGCACCGTCGTCCCCTCCGGGGGGAGTATTTTCAAAAGAGCAATAATAGCGGGCGATCAGGGGGCAGCGTTAGAGCAGCGCCTTTACCTGCGCCGCAAAGTCATCGCCGCGTTTTTCAAAGTTCGGGTATTGGTCGAAACTGGCAGCGGCGGGGGCAAGCAGAACCACTTCCCCAGCCTGCGCTTCGGCGGTGGCGCGGGCAACGGCGCGCTCCATCGTTTCGCAGATTTCGTGCGGGGTGTCGCCAAGCTGCAGCGCGAAATCGCGGGCGGAGTGGCCAATCAGGTAGGCTTTCACGACCGACCCAAGGAATGGCTGCAGCGCCGCGATGCCACCGTCTTTGCCCATGCCGCCCGCAATCCAGCGGATCTTGCCAAAGGCTTGCAGCGCTTTGGCGGCGCTGTCGACGTTGGTGGCTTTGCTGTCATTTATAAAGCGCACACCGGCTTTTTCGCCGACTATCTGGCTGCGGTGCGGCAATCCGGCGAAAGACTGCAGCGCGCCTTCGATCAGGCGGGGGGCGATGCCAAGGCTGCGGCAGGCGGCATAGGCGGCGCAGGCGTTTTGATGGTTGTGCGCGCCCGGCAGGCCCGCGACCTCGCGCAGATCTATTGAGGCGACCTGCTTGCCGCGCCGCCATTCGGCAAGGAAGCCTTTGCGGGCGAACACGGACCAGCCAAAGCCTTCCAACTTGCTGCCCGAAGAAATCCGTATCACGCGGTCGTCTTGCGGGCCTTCGGAGAGTTGGTTGGCAAGGAAGCGTCCTTCGACTTCGTCCACACCGACGATGGCGCGGTCGGGGCCACCTTCGGCGAACAGGCGGCGTTTCGCGGCGAAGTAGCCGCCCATTCCGGCGTGGCGGTCAAGATGATCAGGCGACAGGTTGGTGAACACCGCGATGTCGGGAGTCAGGCTGCGGGCAAGATCGGTCTGATAGGACGACAGTTCCAGCACCACCACTTCGCCGTCTTCGGCGGCGTCAATATCAAGTACTCCGCGGCCAATGTTGCCGGCCATCTGGGTCGGCCGACCCGCTACCTGAAGAATGTGGTGGATCAGCGCGGTGGTGGTGGATTTGCCGTTTGATCCGGTGATGCAGACCACGCGCGGGGTGGTTTCAAAGTTGTCCCATTCCGGCGTGGCGAAGCTGCGGAAAAACAGGCCAATATCGTTGTCGACCGGCACGCCGGCCTCCAGCGCGCGGGCGATGACCTTGTTGGGGTTCGGATAAAGATGCGGGATGCCGGGGCTGGTTATCAGGGCCGCGACGCCATCGAAGGCGGCCTGACGGGTCAGGTCGGTGCAGGTGAAACCTTCGGCTTCGGCTTTGGCGCGGGCTTCGGGGCTGTCGTCCCACAGCAGGGCTTCGGCGCCGCCGGCTGCAAGCGCGCGGGCGGTGGCGAGGCCAGAGCGGCCCAGACCGAGAACGGCGACTTTTTGCCCCGCATAGCCCTTGACTGGAATCATCACCCGCACCCCTTTGGAATTTGGCGGCAAGAATGCACCGCCAAGGCTTGCAGCCGCAAGGGGGTGTCCGTCAGTGCGACGCCTGGTGCAGTTATATAGAATCAAAGGCTTAGCCTTCCGCGATTCAGAGTTTGTTAAGATATGGGCGCAACGGGATATGCGCAGCCACTGAGCGGTATCACTTGGTTTGACGTGATTTTCGGAAGATTGCCGGGTTTGCGGGGGCTGCAAACTTTGATGGCACTAAGATATCTAATGAAATCAATGGCGGCGTTTTGGCAAAGGGAACCAAACGGTTCCTGTTTCCGGGCTGGCGGGCACCGATTACGATGTACAGAACCCGCGCACCGCTTTTGGTGCTTGGCGCGGTAAACGGACCAATAATTTGGCCGACCCTATCGTTTTTGCACCCAGTCGGCCGCAATACAGGGCCACCTTGCGATACCGATCGGCACGGCGGGGCGGCATCAGGACAGGATGCTTTAGGTGTAGATTTTTTGCAGGATCGGTTGTACCCATTATCATCCCCGGGTTGCAAAATAGTCTGCACATCAATCGCGAAGTAGTTGATATTTTTTGTCGGCAAGACAGGTGTGTAAAACTCACCAGTTGTTAAAAGTTTAGAAAGTCATTTTGAATGGCAACAGTTCTGACGCTTGACAATGCGCTTTACAAGTTGGTCAAGGCCGCCCACACGGCAACGCCAGAGATTGCAACCGTAAAAGCCGGCATGTTTGGCGGTATTATGGTTGATGGCGCAATCGGTAGCAAAGCAGATTTTTTTTCGTCGGTAAGCCATATCGGTCTTACTCATATCCGCTGGCCCGGCGGCTCCTTGGCCGAAGACGGAGCTTTCGCCTTAAATCGCAATGGTGTGGCAGTTGCAGTATCTGCAAATGCAAATCAGGACAGCTGGCTTGATTCAGACAACCAAAATAGTTGGAATTTCAGCTATGACCTGTCCTATCCAGAACTTATGAATCCTCTGATGTTGGCGCCAAACGGCGACAGGGCGTCTTTGACAGAAATGTTCAGTTTGGCCCGTCAAAATGACGCCTCTTTCGAGCTTATTCTGCCGACCACGCGATATACTGATTTTCGCAATATCTTTACGCCTGCGCAGGATACTGCCCTGTATCAACGCGCAGGCGCCGACGTTGCGCAGTTGCTTCAACGTATTTTTATCAACCATCAATTCGGTGTTTTGCCAAAAGAAGTGCAATTGGATCTTGGAAATGAAGGCCTGGTTTGGTCACGTCTGGATCCGGGAAAAAAATCAACAGTGATGGTGAATGGCGCGCCTGTCGTGATGTATGATCTGGATGGCGATCATATTTACGAACGCACCGCGGACAGTATCGAATATGATCCTGTCTATGTGCATGCCAGATTTACACAGTATTTCGGCGTGATAACGCAGATGCTTCAGGCAGTGCAGGCATTCCGTCAGGCGCATCCCGAGATCGAATTCAAGATTGCGATGCAGCTGCCATCGACAAATGATGATGCTGCAACAGACGACCCGCAAAGCCAATTTCTAAGCAATCTTTCTGCACTACCCCGGGCTTTGACTGGCCAGATTGACATGGTGCGTGCGCATTCGCTTGACCGCAATTTTCACAACGGTACGGTGTTCGAGGATTGGTATTTCGGCGAAATCCAGAATGTAATGAGCGTCATTAATAGCGCGCGCGCTGCAATTTCCAGGCCCGACGACCTTGAAATCAATATTTCGGCATTTTCGTCGAATGGCGAAGATGCACCTCACACAAGTTCTTCAATCGCAAAACTGCACGCGGCCGCATCTGCGGTGGCGCATATGGCAAGTCTGGTTGAGCTTGGGGCAGATTACGCATCGTATTGGGGGGTGGGGCTGGATTACAGCGATGATGTGCAAATCAGCCACTTTGATCACACCTATGGCGCGATGTCTTACTCTCCAGTCGCGGAAGTATTGCGCCAAATGCAAGAAACGATTGTCGGCACCAAGCTTTTGGCAAACAACAATTATATAGATCACGACGCTATTGGCCCTATCAATTTGCAGGCATTTTCAGATGATGCAAAAACCGTTATTTTTGTTTCTGCAAATGATATCGCGCCAGAAGGCGAATTGGTTACGATCAATATGGCCAATTTCGGGGCGACAATCGGCTATGCTTGGGCTGAATCCATAACTTTGGCAGTCAGTTCGCCGAACTACGGCCCTGACGAGGCCGCTGTGTGGAACCCGATGATTGGTAATATTGGCAGCAATTCCAATGGAGTGGTGGGGCTTTCCATCTCTGGCACTTCGGTGTCGCTGCGTCTGACCTCCGATTATGAAATGGTTCGTCTGGTGGTTTCTAGGGCGACTCCGGGCCTTGGCGAACTCAAACTGATCGGAAACTCGCGGGCGGCCTTTGGCGTTATTGACGACCAATTGGTTGGCGGGGCGTCAAATGACACGGTGATTGGATTGTCAGGCAACGACACGCTTACCGATGGGGCCGGGAATGACTTTCTGGATGGCGGTATTGGCGATGATGTTTTCAACGTGGCAGGTGGCGCCGACACGGTGATTGGCGGTGCAGGAATTGATACGCTGACTTTGACAGGTTCAATCGGGCGGCGCATTGCACTTGCCGAAATGCAAAGCGGTCTTTTGCACTATCGCGAAATCGAAAATTTGATTGGTGGTGGTGGCGCAGATACTTTGCTGGGTGATATTGGCGGCAATCGAATTGCGGGTGGTTTTGGAAATGACGTGTTGTGGGGCAATGGTGGTAACGATGTCATCATTGGGAACGCCGGGAATGATCTGTTGGTTGGGGGGGATGGAAGCGATACCCTGATCGGCGATGACGGCGCCGACAGTTTTGATGGCGGTGCTGGTAATGATTCAATCGATGGCGGTATCGGTGACGACATATTCACAGAATCGGCTGGTATTGACACAATCCTTGGCGGCGCTGGTGTTGATACCTTGGTTATAACCAAAACTGCGGGGACGCGTATTTCCTTGCTGGAGACGCGCAGTGGTGATCTTTTTTACCAGAAAATTGAAAATGTCACAGGCGGTCTTGGAAATGATACCCTGTTTGGTGACAGCAAGGTAAATATCTTGTCCGGCGGGGCCGGAAACGACAGTATTTACGGCTACAAAGGCAATGACATCCTGAAAGGTGGCGCTGGCAATGACTTTATTCAAGGCAATGTCGGCAATGACGTTATTTTCGGCGATGCGGGTAATGACTTTATTTATGGTGGCGCCGGGGTTGATAATTTAAGCGGCGGTCTGGGGAGCGATATTTTTATCTTTGCCTCAATTTCGGAGACCGGAGATAAAATAACTGATTTCGGTTCTACTATTGGCACGGATGATGACAGGTTTCATATCCGCGCTGCTGGCTTTACTGGAAATCTGGTGTTGGGTGCGGTGGCTGCAAGCCAGTTTGTTACGCGCACCAGCGACAATCGCGCTTTGGATGCCAATGACCGATTTATATTCCGGGTTTCTGATAAAACGCTGTGGTTTGACGCGAACGGCAACGCAGCCGGTGGCGTTGTGCTGATTGCTGACTTGCAGGACAGTGCCGCAAATCTTACTGCGTCCGATATCTGGATAATCTGACACGGGCGGGTGTCATTGAACCGCGTTTGTTTGGCTGCGATTATTCAGCACCAGATGCAGAAAAGAAATATCTTGGCAAAAGCGTATGAAGCAGGCGGATTGATGCGGTATTACCGGATTCAATTCTTGCACCCATCGCGTGTTTGCCCATCGCGCGGACACGCCACGCTTTCGCATCGGCGCGGGGGGGACTGATTGGCGAACTTGGTCTTGCCGTGCAAAGCCACCGACCCGCCGCGCGAAAACGTGATCGGTCGGATGGTATCTGCGCGCCGGAGATGGCTTGCCAGCCTGAAGGCTTGCGGCGGATAGAGGGGCGTTGGCTTTGGCCGCAGCACAGGAAGACCGAAATGGACATCGCCCTGACCCAGTGGATCAACGGTTTTGCGGGGCACAGCCCGGCCTTGGACCGCGTCATGATTGCCGTCAGCCAGTTTGGCGTGCCGCTGATCGTGGCATTTGTGGTCTTGCAGTGGTGGAGCAAGACCGACCGGGTGCATATGCGTCACGCGGCGATTTCGGCGGGGCTGGCGTTCTTGCTGGGCTTGGCGGCGAACCAAGTGATCTTGCTG
>JAHEDL010000049.1 GCA_024641255.1 Pseudorhodobacter sp. | reverse complement strand
CTTACTTTCTTCACTTGCTGGCGCGTTGATAATCGAACTTCAAAGCGGTGCTGCCATCTGTGCAGGGCGAACCTCTGCCCAAGTGCCTTTTGCCACCACCCGGCCTGCATCCATCAGCACCACTTGGTCGGCATGTTCCAGCGTTGGCAAACGGTGCCCGATGATCAGCACCGTCAGATCTCCATGCAGCTTTTCAATTGCGCCACGGATGCGGCTTTCGTTGGCAACGTCCAGCGCGCTGGTCGCTTCATCCAAAATCAACAAGCTGGGGCGTCGCAACAGCGCGCGGGCAAGCGCAAGCCGCTGGCGTTCACCACCCGAAAGCCGCAAACCACCGTCGCCAACCTGCGTCTGCAGGCCCTGCGGCAAGTCGAACACAAAATCGGCCGCAGCCCGCGTCAAGGCAATGCGCAACTCGTCGGGTGAGGCGTCAGACTTGCCCCATAGCAGGTTGTTTTCGATGGTATCGTGAAACAAGACCGTGTCTTGCGGCACATAGGCCACCGATTTGCGCCAGCGGTCACGCGCGGCGCCAACTACCGGCACGCCATCAATCAAGAACGCGCCGGTGTCGGGCGACAGCAGGCCCATCACAATATCGGCCAGCGTGCTTTTGCCTGCACCAGATGGCCCCATCACCGCCGTTGTGGTGCGCGCCGGCAGCGACAGTGTGATATCTTGCACCGCAGGCACGTCGCGCCCGCCATAGGTGATGCTGACGCCCACCAGATCAATCGCCGTGTTCACCGGCCAAGCGGTGGGGTTCTCCAGACCAATCGGCTCTGCCGCAGCGCGACACTGTTCCAGAAGCTCTTCGGTTTCGTAAAGCGCGGGCAAAGCATGCGTCCAGAAATGCGACTGTTGCTGCCCCGCCATGAAAAGCGGCACCAATCGGCTGAAAATCAGCACTAGCGTCAGCATTTCCGGCACCGCAACATGCCAGTATTCCAGCCCGACATAGATGTAACCAGCAAGCAAAACCGCGCCGAAAAACTGAAACAGCCCACGCGACAGGCCCGTGGTGCTGACAAAGCGCAACTGGTGTTCGCGCAGGCTTTTCATGGTTTTCGAAAGCTGCGCCAGATGGCGCTGTTCGGTGCCAAGGATCTTTGAAAGCTTGATGCCAGCCAGACTTTCTTCGATGTTGCCCTGCAAGGCGCGGCTTGCAATGGTTTGGTCTTGCCCAAGCCGGAACGCCTGCCGCCGATGCCCCGCCAGCAGCCAGAACATGCCGCCGCCGCTGACAATCACCAGCGTTGCAATCGCTGGCGACAAAAACAACGCCACAGACAGATAGGCCACAATCGCCGCCAGCGTCGCCAGCAGGTTGATCACCTGACTAAGCCCGTTTCCGATCCGGCTGATGTTGGTCAACAGCAGGTTCGCATGATCTGACCGTCGCGTCGTGTTCAGCCAACGCCATTCCACCCCCAACAGCGCCGCATAGGTTTTCAGTCGCAACTGATCGACCAGAATATGTTGCAAATGCGCGCTGACCTGTCCGCGGCTAAATTCAATAACGCTGCGCGTGGCAACCAAGGCCACAAAGGCGGTCAAAAGCGAAAGCGTGGTAAGCGGAATGCCCGCAAACTGCAGCACCTCGGCCATCGGCCCAACCAACGGGCTGCTTTGCCCGTCACCGCCCATCAGCCCAAGCAGCGGCACCAAAAGAAGAAAGCCAATGCCGTCGGTCGCGCTGGACAGCACCACCAACACCAGCAAAGCCGCCACCAACCCCTTTGGCGCTTGCGACATAAGGCGACTGAAACCGCGCAACGACTCCATCACTTAGCCTGCTGTGCGTCGGGCGAAGCAAACATCGCCACCGTGGTAAACCGGTTAAAACTGTCGCCTCCGGTCACATGAATGCGCCCCGAAACCACCCAGGCATGCGCCTGCATCGGCTGCCCGGCCGCATCGCGCCGCACCCCAAAGCACAGCACATAAGGAACCCGATACAGCCCCAACAGCACACGCGCCGTCACCGCCTGCGGAAAGCAGTTAGAGTTCCACGGCGTATATTTTGCCATCATCCGCACAACACGGCCAATCTGCTGCGCGCGTTTTTGCTGAGGGTCGGTCAGCAGCGGCGACCATGGCGCCACCGCAACCTTTTGCCCAAGCCACGGATACAGCCGCTTGAACGACACCGTAAAGATCAGCGTCTTTGTGATGCCAAGCAAAATCCACACCGGCAAAATCCACAGCCAGACAAACAAAGGCTGTCGGGCAACGGTCTTGATCTTGCGGATCAGCAACGGCGGCATTGCCAGATCAAGCAGCCATCACAAGGCTGTTTTCCATCATCTCAGCGATAAAACCTTGAATATCTTGCAGGCAGGTTTCGCTATCAACGCTGTATTCTTCGCAGATCGTCGCGGCCATATCGGCAACGGATGTCGGTTGTTCCAGCAAATCCCAAAGCCGCGAGCCAATGCCGCCAAGCCCAAAATAGGCCCCGCGCTCAATGCTCATCATCACAGTGTCGCCGTCCATATCCGCCGCAATAAGGTCAGGGTTGCGGATCAAGGGCAGGTCAAGGCTAAGCTGTGTCATTTTAATATAGGTTCCGATGCAAAAGGGATACGAAAGCGTAACAACTCCGTGATGATGCCGCAACCCAAAGTCAGGCGGCGCACGCCCCGGCCAAAGTCTGGTTGCAATCAGGTTGGGTTGCTGATGCTTTCGGCAAAACCGCCATCAGCCTTTACCCCAACGCTGACTTCGGTCTTTGCTACAAACAAAAAAGACAGCTTTGGCGCGGTATAAACCACACCGGAAACGCCTTTTTCTGACATCGGTTTGTTCCGTGAAACGGTGTCGGTCATCCTGTAACCCCTTAAAATTTTATGCATATAAATAGATCAACGCACCGCCCCTAATCTGTGTCAGGCCAAGGGCAATGCTTGGGTCGGCCGCGCGAATTCACGGCATTGGCAAAGGGTGGCTTTAGGGTCTGTTACAGCCTTTGCAAACGTCGCAATCATGGCGGTGTGCTGAAGCTAGCATTGATAAACCCATCAAAATGGGCGCCCGACCCACTTTCGGTCTTTTTCAAAAGCAGGCGCGAAGCGGTCGGGGCCGTATACATCAAACGCGGTTTGACGGCGTCAAAATTCGTCGCATCTGCCCTGCCTTGGGTCAGCCCGGATTACTGGTGCTTGCCGAAATATTACCGTCGTTAGTGCCGCCTGCCCCACCTTCGGTCTTTGCAACATACAGCATGGAAACAGTTGGCGTGGCGTAAGCCATGCGCTGTTCCGAAGGGATGCTGTGCTTGCGTTCAATTTTATTTCTATCGCTCATCGTGCTGTCCCCGATTAAATTAAAACGCCCAAAACCCCATTGCGCTGCGCCAAAACCTGACTGAGCGCCGCGAAGCATAAATTGACTTCTCACTTTACTGTGCCTGAACTGCCGCCTACCAATCAATATAAATATTGTAAGGATTGTTTGCGTGATTGCTGCCTATTTGTCCTGCGATGACCGCGTTTTGCCGCCGCCTCTGGTGCAACGCTTCGCGGCATCGCTTGGGGTTGGGCTGGGTAAGGCGGCGCAGCATCATCTGCTGACGAAGGGCGTGATGGCCGCTATGGGCAAACCCCGTGGCTGGCGGGCACAGCGGACAGCGCAGGGCGCCTATGTGCTGTTTGTCGGGCATATTGATAACCGCGATGAGGTGCAGCAGGCGCTTGGCCGGACCTATACCGACGACGCAGCACTTTACGCCGCTGCTTACGATGCCTGGGGCGATGCGGCTGATCTGCGGTTGATCGGCCAATTCGCCACCATCATGGTCTTGCCCGAAGCCCACGGCCTGCGTCTGTGCCGAAGCCCGCTGCGCGCCCCGCCGCTGCATTACTACCGCGATGCCGACCGCATCATCGCAGGCTCAACCGCCCGCGTGGTGTTTGCCACGGGCGAGGTGCCGCAAGAGGTTGACGAACAAAAGATCGCGGATTCGCTGTTTCTGAACTATTGCGAAGCCGAACGTGGCTGGTTCAAAGGGGTTGGCCGTTTGCCCACCGGCACCCGCTGCGTCATCACTGCCGACGCTGTGCAGTCCACCAGTTATTACAATCTGCTGGCGCTGCCCGATGTGCGCTTCCGCATCGACAACGACTATGTCGAAGCCGCCAACGCCTTGTTCACGCAGGCAACCAAAGCCGCGCTGTCCGGTCGGGTTCGCCCCGCTGTCAGCCTGTCAGGCGGCTACGATTCCCAAGCCGTTGCAGCCTTTGCCATGGCCGCGCGCCCCGATCAGCCGTTGCTTGGCCTGACCGGCGTTCCCGAGCCCGAATGGGACGGCCGTGTCGGCGCACGGCGCTTTGGCGATGAACGCCCGCATGTCACCGCGCTTGCGGATATGTATCCGCAGCTTGTCACCGAATGGGTGGATGCCGCTGGCCTGTCGTTTGATCATCAGGCGCAGGCGATGTTCTTGCTAAGCGGCACGGCGCCGCGCAATGCGATGAACCTGCACTGGATTCACGCGCTGCATGCCCGCGCCAAACAGCGTGGTTGCGATGTGCTGCTGACGGGGTCGCTGGGCAATGCAACCTTCAGCTTTGCCGGTGACGGCATGGTTGCCGACCTGTTTCGCAAGGGTCGGTTGCTGAAAGCGGTGCAAGAGGTTTGGGCGTCGGGCCCGGCAACGGCGTTTCCGCGCAGCTTTGTCTCGCAGGCCATCATGCCAAACCTGCCGCGCCGCGCGTGGATGGCGGTCCACCGCGTCGTGCATGGCAAGTCTGATGATCCGTTCAAAACCTGGTGCCCGATGCATCCCGATTGGGCGGCGGAGATGCGCGTGGCCGAACGGGCGGCGGATATGGGCTATGACCAACACTACCAGCCCTTCACCTCGACTCGCGAATGGCGGGCGCAGGTGCTGGGCAACGCCATAAACGAAGGCGGCGACATCGAACAGGCGTTTGAACTTTTGCACGGCGTGCCAGTGCGCGATCCGACGGCCTATCGCCCGCTGGTCGAATTCTGCACCGCAATTCCCGATGACCAGTATCAACGCAAAGGCAAGCGCCGCTGGCTGGCAAAGCGCATGCTGCAAGGCAAGGTGCCCGATATGGTGCTGCGCGAAACCCGGCGCGGCTTGCAGGCTGCCGACTGGCATCTGCGGATGAGCCGGGAACGCGAACAGCTTATTGGCGAAATTGACCGGCTTTCGGGCGACGCGGTGATGGCAAAGCGACTTGATTTGCCGTCGCTGAAGGCCGCGTTGGAAGATTGGCCCAAGGAAACGCCGCTGACCTCTGAAACCACCAGCCGCATCATGCTTGCGGTCAGCCGTGGCTTAACCACGGCACGCTTCATCCGCTTTGTTGAAGGCCGCAACGATCACTAAGACTGCGGGCCTAAACTGGGGCGCCGCTGGCATCCAGATAACCAAAGCGCTGCATCATCGGGCCATGATCGGCAATGATGCGATCCACCTGCTGCGGGGTCAGCTGCGCCTGCCAGCCCCCGGCCCGGCCTTGGCGGAAGAACCGCTCGGCGCGCGATGGGCGTTCGCGAAAGCCAACCTCTGCTTCTTGCTGCGCAACAACGCTGAACTCGCTAAACCGGATCGCCTGCGCAACACGCTCTGCTGCATCGGGCAGCTTAAGAAACCGCGCAGCCGCCGCAAAGCTTTCCAACGCCGCCGTATGCATGTCCTCATAGCGCAGCACGTGGCATGTCAGGGCGGGGCTGTCGATCCAACTTGCCACATGGCCCGACCAGCTTCCCAAAACCTGCCGAACCTGCCGATGCCAACGATGTTCGCTGCCCGCAAGCGCATAGTCCGGGTTGCCCAATGCGGTAATCGCCTCGTCAATCGTCGACCCGTTGTGATTGGCCAGCGACGGCGCGACATCCAGCGGATTTCGCAGAATATACACGGCGCCCAAAGTGCCCCGCCGCGAAATCAGCGGCTCGCCCTGCGAGGTCAGGCGATTGGCGTCGTGGATCTTGTGATAGCTGACGCTGTCATAGGTTGTCGCCCAATCATAAACTGCCGGACGCAACCGCTCGATTTCGTCGAATGTCAGGTCTGCGGTTTCAACGCCCAAAACGTCGTCGATCCAAGAACGAGAGCTTGCAATGCTATTGCCCGACAACTCGTTGATATGGGCGGGGCGATCTCCCCCG